>UQMR01000026.1 GCA_900542255.1 uncultured Porphyromonadaceae bacterium | reverse complement strand
TTGTCATTACCATTCTTTGTTTGCTATTCTATCTTATCTATCACTTAACGTCACAGACATATTTTGCAACTGTATGGCGTACCGGTGACATCAAATGCACGCACGATATAGAAACCTCCCGGCAAGGCACGCATATCTATGGCATTACCTTCGCCACAAGTAACAGAACGCACAAGTTTTCCGCCCAGGTCATATACCTCGCAACGTGACAACTCGGTGCTGCTGGTCAAATATATCATGTCGCCGCGACGACTATACTGTAATGTCTGTTTGCCTATTGATGGAGCATCTACACCGGCAATACTGTAAAATTTTATCGTGCTCATATCGCAATACTGCGCCAGCTTGGTACCCTTGAGCTGCAAGCGATGCTTACCTGCGGGCAACGTAGCATCTATGTAACGTATATTCCATACACCACGCTCGCCCGTTGAACTCCACTCGGCTTTACCGACCTCTTCGCCATCGACGAGAGCTGTCACCGGCAAACCTGCCGTAGAGACACGCAACTCTATGCGATAAGGACCTGCCTCGGGTACCTCTATCAGATAATCTATGGTGCGCATGTTACTGAATCCCTCTACCTTCAAAGGGAAAGACGAAGCGGCATCGTCCGATACGTTGACCGAAATCAAGTTGGACTTCACATAGTCGCTTGCAGCAAACTCTACATCGGGAGCATAATAGCGCGTTGTGTCGAACACCGACATGTAGAGGTAGACCGTACCCAAATCTGACAGCGTTCCGGCGGCAATACCTTGCGACTCATTCTTGTATTTCAGTAACGCATAATAGGGATAGTTATCGGCGCCCTTAGCCTTGAACCACGAGTAACGGAAGACATGCTCGCTCAGTTCGAGAGCTTCTACTTTCCGCACCATCTCGTCGCGCTGTATCTTACGTGCGCTCTCGGCATCGGTCGTCAGCCCGTCCCAAGCACAAAACTCGGTAAGCCAAATCTTCCGGCCATAACGTTCGGCTACGGAATTGATATAATTCATCATACCGTCGGCAGCTACCATGTAGCAGTGTAATGCGATATAATCGACACGTGCTTCGGGATACAACTCGAAAAACTCGTCATACCACGTAGTGGGGTCGGTATAGGGGGCATCGGGCGAATAATTCACCGCCGGTCCTACAAGACCCAACCCAAATTCCTCGGCAATAGCTTCCAGACGAGGCCATACCTCGACGGCTTGTGCCGGAGTCATATTGGCCTGGTTCTTGAAGTTCGGTTCATTGAAACCTAACAGATATTTCACTCCGGGATGCTCAGTCAGATAAGTGCGCAACTCCTCTTCATTGAAGGTGCTACCCCATGCCATGGGACAAAACTCCATATCGGTACCGGGGCCTACGACGGGCATATCTATCTCTGAGGGTACCTCGTCCCAGTTATAATACCAACACACGCCAGGTGTCAACGCCGTAATTTCCTCGGCGTAGGTAAAACCATTTTGTGACACACCACGTTTGGGGCTGCGCTCTGCCATGATGGTTGCAGGCATGGCAAGCATTACGCTTGCCATAGCCAGCCATACCATACTATTGATTCTTATGCTTTTCATGACATAAATTATTTCAATGTAAATGTCACAGGCGTGCCGCTGTCGCTATCGGCAGCAATCCAAAGGTCGAAGTCGCCAGCTTCGGCTCCCTTTGTACCGTCGAGATGGGTAAAGGCCAGCATATCGGCCGTCACAGTAAATTCTACCGTCACCGACTCGCCTGCTTTCACAAGCACTTTGTCAAATCCTTTCAACTCCTTCACAGGACGCACCACCGACGAGACTTTGTCACCTATATAAAGTTGTACAGCCTCCTCGGCATCATACGACCCGGTATTCTTTATCGTACAGCTTGCCACGAGCGAGCCATCGGCACTCATCTCCGCAGCAGACAATGTCACGGGCGAATAGTCGAACGTCGTGTACGACAAACCGTAACCAAACGGATAGAGAGGCTTGTCGCCGGCATCCAGGTGGTAGCTGGTAAAGCCCAGCGAGGTCTGTTTCGTACCCACGGCAATATCGTCTATAAGCGTAATATTCGATGCCGGACGGCCGGTATTCTTGTGCGCATAATAGACGGGGACTTGCCCCACCATGCGCGGCAACGTCACAGGCAACTTACCCGAAGGCACTACATCGCCCGATATGACATCGGCCAAACCGGGACCTGCCATCGTTCCGGCATGGAACGAATAGATAACGGCATCGGCCAACTCACACTCCTCGGGTATCGTCAACGGACGTCCTGCCATCACTATCATCACCACCGGCTTGCCCGTGGCTTTCAAGGCCTTCAACAGCTCGGTCTGTGCTCCGGGCAACGATATGTCAGCCCGACAACGAGCCTCGCCCGAGAGAACAGCCTCTTCACCGGCAAAGTAGAGTACCACATCGGCACCACGAGCTGCAGCTACAGCGCGGGCTATGCCTTCACGACTCTTATCGCGGCTATATGTGAGACCGGGAACACCTATTACCCGGTTGCCATACTTCTCTTTCAGGGCTTGCAACGGCGTTACCGAATGCTCGGGCTCGGCATCGAAGCACCATGTGCCCACCTGGTCGGCCGGTGCATCGCACAACGGGCCTACGACGGCTATCTTACCCGTTGTCTTCAACGGTAACACGCCGTTATTTTTCAACAGCACGGCACTCTCGGCAGCTGCACGACGTGCCACGGCAAGCGAAGCCTCCTCATAGAAAGGCAGGGTATCGCGAACGGCAACATAGGGATTGTCAAATAAGCCCAAACGGAACTTCATGCGCAGGATATTGCGTACAGACTCGTCTATCACGCTCTCGCTTACGGCACCACTCTTTACCAGCTCTTCCAGATGGTTGATATAGGCATATCCCATCATATCCATATCTACACCGGCAAGAGCGGCTTTCTCGGCGGCTTCTTTCAAATCGGCACAGAAATGGTGCGGTATCATTTGCTCTATCGAGCCCCAGTCGCTCACCAGCAAACCGTCGTAGTGCCACTCATCGCGCAATATCTGGCGGTTAAGAAGCACACTGCCCGACGAAGGGACGCCATCTATATCGTTGAACGAACACATAAACGAAGCGGCGCCTGCCTTTACCGTCTCATAGAAAGGAGGCAGATATACATCGCGCAGCAAACGCTCGGGGATATTGGTCGTATTATAGTCCTTGCCACCCTCACTGGCACCGTATCCGGCAAAATGCTTGACACATGCCGCCATCGACTCGGGCGACGACAACGAATCGCCCTGATATCCATAAACAGATGCCGCACCCATTGCGCCGTTCATATAAGTATCTTCGCCAAACGACTCGGCGATGCGGCCCCAACGGCCGTCGCGCGACACATCTATCATCGGGGCAAACGTCCAACGGATACCCGTTGCCGTAGCCTCATAGGCAGCCACACGGGCACACTCCTCCACGAGGTCGGTATTCCACGTAGCAGCCTGGCCCAGAGGGATAGGCATGATGGTCTTGAAACCGTGTACCACGTCGCGGGCAAAAATCAAGGGAATACCCAAACGCGACTCTTCGACAGCGACACGTTGCAACGCGTTGATGGTATCGGGATTTATTTCATTGAGCAACGAACCCACATTACCGGCCTTGATAGCTGCTATCATGTCGCTGTTGCAGCCCAAACCTTGCAACTGGTTCATCTGCCCTATCTTCTCTTCGAGGGTCATTTGCGACAAGAGCGCATCTATCTTCTTCTCTGTCGCATCGCCGCCCTGCGGGCTACATCCTGTGCCCAAAGCCGCCGCTACGGCAACCATAGCGATATTTCTCAGAACATTCCTTCTCATATTTATCTTATTTTTGATATGTCATTTCATTAGCCGGTTGCGCCTCCTCGCCACGGCGGTACACACGCACATAATCTATATACATCTTGGCTTCGCCGCCCGCCAGCGCAGTGACGTCTTCTATCTGCTCGATACCCGTAAACTCACCGCCTACGGCCAAATTAAACAGGATGAAAAACGGCTTGTGGAAAAAGTGTCCGGGGGAGTCGGGTTTCGACCTGTCACCGATAGGGGCCACGAAATAGGGAGCTACCTCGGGATTGCGGTCGCGGTCCAGGTACATCTTGATAGAGTGTTCGTCCCACTCTATGGTGAACAGATGAAAATCACCGTCTTGCAAGTCATACTCGGCCGTAGCATTCTGCACGAAGTGTTTCACGTCGGTATGCGATACACCCCAATGGCACGCACCGTTGAAATAACGGTCTTGCGTCGCGTTCTTTATACCATCGGCATGCCCCATTTCTACAATGTCTATTTCGCCACAACGAGGCCATCCCACCGACGAATAGTCATTACCCAGCAACCAGAATGCCGGCCATAATCCATCGGCCGTACGGGGGAATTTGATGCGCGCCTCTATCTTACCATGTGTTGCGCACACCTTGTTGCGGGTATTGACACGGCCCGAGGTTGCATTTTTACCGTTCATCTCACACTTGCGGGCTGTCAGTATCAGGCACGAGGCTCCGCTCTCGGGGTCGAGCCCCACCGAGACATTCTCGCGGCTATAATACTGCAACTCCCTATTACCGCCTCCGTCGCCGTTGACCTCTATGTTCCAATGCTGCGATTCGTTCAGCGTTGTACCCGTAAAGTCATCTTCCCACACCAGATGGTAGACGTCGCCTGCCACAGCGCTACACATACCACAGCATGCAACGCACAACAGAGACAAGGTTTTTATTATATATTTCATAAAGATATTCTCTCCTACAACTATATGTATCTCAAAGCGTTTCTCACTTCAAGACTATTTTCTTCACGAAACTGCCGCATCGCAGTACATACACACCGCCGGGCACATCGCCTACATAAATACGGGGTTCGCTGCTACGACGTACAAGAGCACCCTGCATATTATACAACTCTATACCCTCGGTTGCTCCTGCCACACCGGCTTCTGTTCCGTTGCAATACACTTTCATGGTCTGTTCGTTACCGATACCTTCTACACCTCCGGTTGCGGGGCCGTAGAACTCCTCGCCGGCATCGCCTTTCTGATAGATGCGCACATAGTCGACATACATCTTGGCCTCGCCACTGGCAAGAGCCGTCACGGCATTGATGTCATATATATTGGGGAATGTGCCACCTACGGCAAGATTGAACAAGATGAAGAAGGGCTTATGGAAATAATACCCCACCGAATTTTCGTTGCTCATGTCATAGATGTTCATCACATAATAGGGTTGCGCATTGGGATTCTTATCCAAATCTACATACATGCTCACCGAGGTTGCGTTCCATATAAGCGTGAAGAGGTGGAAATCGCCTTGTACGCTCTCGCTATGCACCGACCCCAACCCATAGTTGGGATGATTTACCGGCGATGTACCCCAGTGACATGCACCTATCAAATATCGGTCTTGCGTGCCGCCTGCAATACCGGCAGCATTACCCAATTCTATAATATCTATTTCGCCACAGCGGGGCCATCCCACCGACGAATAATCATTGCCCATCATCCAGAAAGCGGGCCATAATCCGTTGGCAGTATAGGGGAATTTTATGCGTGCCTCTATTTTCCCGTACTTGGCATATACCTTACCCATAGAGTTGATACGACCCGAGGTAGCGGGTTTCCCGCCGAAGCTCTCTTTGCGAGCCGTCAGTATCAGGCACGATGCACCGGTAGTCGGTTCTGTACCTACCGAAACATTCTCACGACGATAATATTGCAATTCGTTGTTACCGCCACCGTTACCGTTAACCTCTACATTCCAGTGTTGCGACTCATTCAACGTCGTACCCGTAAAATCATCTTCCCACACCAATTCATAATCGGCTTGGGCGCCCAATACGGTAGCTGCACACAATGCCGCACTTATCATCCATTTCTTATACATAATTCTTATCTCTCTTTTCCTATTTCTATTCTTCTTCTCGCGCGTGTCCTGCGCTACCGCCGACTCATCGCTCTGCAAAAGCAAAACAATCTTTTTTCCCTTGCCTTTAATACCTATGAAAACATGCGGCGGCGCATCTGAGTCGCCGCATGTCAATACACTCTATTAACGAACAATAACTTTTGTAACTACATTGCCACTCTTGGCTACATACACACCGGCAGCAAGATTTTCGGTACCTACGATAGTGCCTTTGCTCTCTTTTACGAGTTTACCGGTGATGTCGTAAACCTCGATGCCTTCGCCACCCAATACTTGGATTGTGCGGCCGGTGCTGAATATCTTCACGTTATCGCCTTTAACGCCCTCTACACCGTTGGTACCGGGTTTGTAGAAGAAGATAGCATCCAAAGCAATGTTAGCACCTGTACGAGCACCGCTCAACATAGAGAAGATGTTGCCTGTGAAATCGGGGTTGGGATATCCTACCATACCGCTTTTGCTATACGCTTTCAGGTCGGCAACAGAAACGTCGATAGCATTCCACTCACCATCGCGGCTGATGTCTTGCAGAACTTCGTAAATCGTACCGTTATCGTTGAAAGGAGCCGAACCAATGGTGAATTTAGCTACTTGATTGGCATCTTCATCACCTACGATAATCACATGAGAGTCGGCATCCATCGTTTTCAGGGCGATGTGGAAACGATATGTATCGTCGATGGCATCGAAATGTGCACCGTTGTTGTTGACGATACCCATACCAGACCAGCCCACTGTACCTACCTCAAGGTTAATGAAAGCCCCGGGCACGCCGTTTGAGTTGGGACCCGTAGAGGGAACACCTACATAAGTGTTGTCCCATACATACAGGAAACGAGTTGTTTCATCGGGACGGCAATCCGATACGATGTCCGATGCAGAAACATTGGCTGCCAAAGTCTCTTCGTCCAAGTAGATGAGGTGATAGCTACCACCATTCGAGAAATCAAATTCGGCTTGTGCGTATGCGTTTCCGCCAAGCAATGCAGCTGTTGCAGCTGCCAACAAAGTAATCTTTTTCATGATTGAAGTTTTTTTGATAAAGTTGAACAATAGATTTATATATCAGAAGCAGCGGGGACGGCATATCAGGAGGCCGCGCCCCCCTGCTTTTGTTTCATTTTCAATACCCAGGATTCTGCTCCATCGGATTGAGGTCTATCTCCTGTTGCGGGATAGGCAACAGCTCATGTACGCCTTTGATGAAAGTACCCATCTCGGCACGCACCTCTTCACTCTCCTGTGCCTTGTAAGCCTCCATCACTTCACAGGCTACGCCCCAGCGGCACAAGTCGAACCAACGGTGTCCTTCCATAGCGAGCTCGACACGACGCTCGTGGCGGATGGCATCACGCAATCCCTCGGGTGTATCGCTATACGAACCGTAGGGGAAAGCCGGCAGTACCGTGGGGTCGTCCTGCATATTGCGAGCACGCGAACGGACACGCTCCAAAGCCTCTTTGGCAGCAGCAAGGTTGCCGTTCTCGCAGCAAGCCTCGGCATACATCAACAATACGTCGGCATAACGGATATACTTCGTATTGATGGGGCTACGTGTGGCGTGTTTCAACTGATAGTAGGTCGTGTCACCGTCGGCAATGGTCACAAGTGCATATTTGCGATTCAAGTAGCGGTTGCCCAAATAATACTCTACGGTCGAGAGGTCGCCCAGCGGGTTCAGTATCGACAAGTCGCGACGCGGGTCGCCGGCCTCAAACTCATCGTAGAGGTTCTGCGTAGGCTTGTTAAAGCCCCAACCATCTTCGGCGCGGGTACGAGTAAGAATGGTCGTGAAAGTTCCTCGCGTAAAGCCGAATCCTTCGCCATAGTCGCTCATCTCATCCTCCATATACTGTATCTCGAATACCGACTCGATGCCGTTCTCACCCTCCAAGAGGAAGTTTGTACCATAATCTGCGCAAAGGTCATACTGGTTCTTCGAGATAATGGAGTCGCCCCATGCCTCGGCAGCAGCGTAGTTGTGGCAGTAAAGATTTACTTTCAGCAACATGGCCTCGGCTGCACCCTTCGTGGCACGGCCCAAATCCTCGGCCGCATAGGCGTTTTTCTCCCACAATGTCTTTTGGGCAAACGTGAGGTCGTCGATGATATGGCCATACACCTCCTCGGCCGTGGCGCGCGGCTGCTGCCACTTGGAGGGCGAGTCTATGATGAAATCGACATACGGCACGCCGCCAAAGACACGTACCAGACGGAAATAATAGAGAGCGCGCAAGAACGATGCCTCACCAAGGATGCGTTGCTGCAACGAGACATTCATCGTTGTGTCGGGCTCCATCTTAGCCACCTGGTCGAGCACGAGGTTGCAACGGGCGATACCCTGATACTGCGCACGATAGAAGCCGAGCAGCAAAGCATTGTTTGACTGCACCTTGAAGTTTTCCATATCATACACGACAGACATGTCACCTACGTTCTGTCCGCCCTTCAAGGCATCGTCAGACATGACGTCGCCGATATACCACTCACACAGGTAGGTAGCGCCATCATATTCCCACATCAAGGGTGTATAGGCGGCATTGACCGACTGTAACGCGGTTTGTCCCGAGGTATAAAAGTCTTCCAGCTTTGTTATGCCGGGCGATGGCTCTGTGAGCCAATTATCTACACACGACGTCATTGCCAATGAGGCCATCGCCAGAGGTAATATATATAATGTTTTCTTTTTCATTGTATTGCTGCATTTAAGGAATTAGAACGATATGTTTGCACCTACGAGGAATGTGCGCGATTGCGGATAGTTACCATAATCTACACCACCGCCCACCTCGGGGTCATATCCGGTATAAGGTGTCAGAGTAAAGATGTTGCTTCCCTGCACATAGATGCGGCAACGGTTGAAACCAATCTTGTCGGTCCATGCCTTGGGGAGTGTATAACCTATCTGGGCATTTTTCAGTCTGAAATATGCACCGCTCTCCAAGAATCGGCTCGAAGCGAAGAAGTTGACGCTGTGACGCGGGTCGGGTATCGTACCGTCGGGAGTCTCTGTCGTCCATACATCACGCATCTGCGTACCCAAGACCGACTGGTCGCCGCGACCTTCGAGACGATAGCGTACCTGGTTGTATATCTGGTTGCCATAGACGCCTTGGAAGAAGAGCGAAACATCGATGCCTTTCCATTCAAGACCGAGATTGATACCGTAAGTCAACCACGGGAAGGCACTGCCCAATTGCGTCCGGTCGTTATCATCGATGATACCGTCATGGTTGAGGTCGGCATACTTGGCGTCACCTACCGAATAGGGGTTGTTATTCTCGGCGTATCCCCACATGGCTGCATCTACTTCCTCTTGCGAGGTGTATATGCCTTCATATACATAACCATAGAAAGAGTAGAGCGGCATACCTTCATCGCAAACGACTACGTTGTCGATGTGGCTATACACGGGCTGTCCGCCATTGAGAGCCGTCAGCTTGTTTTTGATAAACGATACGTTACCGCCTATCGAGTAATTTACGTCACCTATTTTGTTGCGGTGGTCGAGCGTAATCTCTATACCTTTGTTGCGAACCGTTCCCACATTGTTGGTACCGTCATAGCGGTTACCTACTTGGGCAGGACCTTTCACGGTGAGCAGCATATCTTTGGTATCACGCAAGAAGAAGTCGACAGTACCCGACAGCAATCCGTTGAACAACCCGAAGTCGACACCCAAGTCCCACTGCTCGGTAACTTCCCACTTGCCGCCGTTGTTGACCCATGTCAGCACCGTAGCGCCGTTGACAAGAGCCTGATTGGCACCCAATACGTAGTCGACAAACGTAGGACCGGAGTTGAACATGGCCAACGTGAAGCTGTCGCTGTTGATTTTGTCATTACCTATCTGTCCCCAACCGGCACGTACTTTCAGGAAGTCGAGCCATTTCACATTACGCAAGAACTCCTCTTCGCTCGCTTTCCAAGCCAAGGCCGTTGAGGGGAAATAACCCCACAAATTCTCGGGGAACATGCTCGAAGCATCGGCACGGAAGTTGACCGTAACCAAATAACGGCTCAGCAACGAATAGTGCAAACGTCCGAGGAGCGAGAAGCGGCGTGTACGCCATACCGAGTCGCTGGCCTCGGCGCGGTCGCGTGTCGTCTGCGACAAATACCAGTTGGTCTCTACCGGATTAAGGATGTCGGCACCCGAACCACCTATCGAGTAGTAATTGGTCTCCTCCATCGTCTGTCCCACCATAGCCGTAAGCTCGTGGATGTCATTGAAAGTCTTGTTATAGGTAAGGGTGTTTTCCCATATCAGCTGGCTCTGACGGCCCATGCTGCTACTCAGGAAGTTGTAAAGGCTTTGGTCGTAATCGGAATATTTATATGCCTCCTTGAAGGAGCGGTTGCGCGTATTTATCAGGTCGAGCGAAATATCGCTTCTGAAAACCAAACCCTTCACAAACGGCGGCGTTATCTCTACATAAACATCGCCCACCAAACGCTCGGTTTTGTCGTTGGGATGATTCATCTCTACCATCGACAACGGGTTGGTCACATTGACAAAATTGGTACCGGCAGCTATCTGACCGCTCAAATCTTCACCTTTCCGGTTGTAGCTTCCTGCCGGATAACGGGTGGGGTCCCACGGAGCCATGGCAAGAGCCGCCGAGAGGATAGAAGCACCGGCACTCGAACTATTGTTCATCGCCAGGCGGCTCTGGGTCGTTACAAACGAGAGGTTCTCTCCCACTTTCAACCAATCTTTTACCTTGAACCACGTATTGGCACGCAACGTCAGACGGTTGAAATCAGAACCTATAATTGTTCCCTCTTGTCCGAACCATCCGGCGCTGATGGCATATCCGTAACGGTCGCTGCCACCGCTTACCGAGAGGTGATAATTCTGTATAAAAGCATTTTTCTTGAATACCTCGTCTTGCCAATCGGTATCGATGCTGCTATAATCAAGTCCGTCAGGATTGCGCTCGGTCATTACCACCGGCTGATAGTCTTTATATCCGACGCCCTTATACATGGCGAGCCACTCATTGAAGCCATGTTCTTGGAAGTATCGTTTCTCCGATGCTGCCGCATTTATCTTCAAGTAAGTATCTACAAACTCATCGCGACCCATCACATCCAGCTTGTGCCAACGGTTTTGCCATCCGCAATACATGTCGAACGATATCTCCATGCGCCCGTCGGTATTACCGTTCTTTGTGGTCACGATAATTACACCATTGGCACCCCGGCTACCATAAATCGCTGTTGCAGAAGCATCTTTCAATATTTCGGTAGACTCTATGTCATTGGGGCTAAGGAAAGATATATCGTCCAAGATAACACCGTCCACGACATAGATAGGCGCGCTGTTGTTGACCGTACCGATACCACGGATACGCACCTCGGCCGCAGCACCGGGCTGACCCGAGCTTGAATTGACCGTCACACCAGCGGCACGTCCCTGCAATGCCTGGTCCAAGTTGGCCGCAGGGGTCTTTTTCAGTTGGTCGGCAGCTACCGTCGAAACAGCACCCGTCAAATCACTCTTTTTCATCGTACCGTAACCTATCACGACCACATCGTCGAGGGTTATATCGGTACTGTTCATTACTATGCGCAGTTTGGTCTGCCCGTCTACGCTGACCTCTTGGCGTTTCATGCCCACATACGACACTACCAGTGTGGCATCGCTCGATGTATTCAGCACGAAGTTACCGTCTATGTCGGTAGAACAGCCATTGGTAGTACCCTTCACCAACACAGAAGCTCCTATGACCGGCTCGCCTATATCGTCTACCACCGTACCAGTCACTTGTACAGTATCGGCCCACGACACAGCCACTGTCATAACAGCTGCAATCAAAACTAAATAGATTTTCCTTGTCATTTTAGAAATCATGGTACTTGTTATTAACTTATTCCTCTTCTCTATCCGGGGGTGCAAACCGAAGTAGCATCCACACGAAACAGCCGGTCTTTATTATTAATGTGTAAGCATGTTTTCATGTACCGGCAATTCTCTTTCACATTTTTTACGTCACAAAGATAAAGCTATATGACAATATAATACAAGCATTTTCACTTCACAAAAACTCAACAAACGACTAAAAACAACTCAACAAAAATTCAATCACAAATTCATTAATAACTGTATATCAAATAGATAAATAAAAACATGCTATAAAACACACTTTTAATTCCACCTCACATTTGTATTTTTCGCACCTTTGCATCATAATAGTCCATACCATGACAACACACACAAGCATTTTCTACAAAATTGACATTTGGTACACTATTTTACGTACGGCTCTTGCCATGTTGCTCGTGACGGCAACAACAGGACCGGTCGTAGCCTTGCATCCGCTCGTACGCAACTTCCCGCGCGCCGAGTACAAGGCCGGGACACAAAATTGGGATATCACACAAGACAACAACCTCGAAGTATTCTTTGCCAATAACGAGGGGCTTCTCTCCTTTGACGGCACCAACTGGCGCACCCTGCCTATCGGCAACCATACCAATGTGAGAGCGGTCCTATATGACAGCATCTCAAATCGCATTTACGCAGGCGCTTTCAACGAACTGGGTTACTATGCTCACGACCCTGCAACGAAACACTTTACCTACTACTCTCTCAAAGAGAAGATAGCCGAGCACGAGAGGCAATTCAACGAGATATGGAATATTCACCGCATGGACGACCGCATCTTCTTCCAGGGCGACAATGTAGTCATGGAGCTGAACAACGATACCATCATACGCTACAACTTCAATCACAAGATAGAGACATCGGCCGTCATCGGCCATTCGCTGCTTATTGCTTCACAAGTCGACGGCATCATGATGCTCAACGGCAAGATGTTCATCCCCATTCCCGGCAGCGAACAACTATACAATAAAAAGGTATGTGCTATCATCCCCTACCACAACATGCCGCTGTTTGTCACGGACTTTCACGGGCTTTATCTCTTCGATGGCAAGAACATTGTCTCCATGAAAACGCCCATCGACGATTTTCTGAAACAGAACCAAGCCTTTTGCGCAGCTACCAACGGTAAAAAAATCGTATATGGCACGGTGGCACGAGGCATTATCATCCACGACCTGAGAAATGAGAGCTACACCTATGTCAATACCTTCTCGGGGCTACAAAACAATACGGTACTGAGTGCAAAATTCGACCACCTCGGGAACATCTGGCTCGGGCTGGACAAAGGCATAGACTATGTACTCGACAACTCGCCTATCCGCTCCTTCTTCGATTCGCCCAACAATATCTACGGCTCGGGGTACACATCGCTTATCAAAGACAGCAAGCTATATTTAGGCACCAACCAAGGGCTTTACAGCGCCCGGTATCCCATCGACAACTCTCCCGAATCGTTGCAACTTACCACATGCCTGAACAGCCAGGTATGGACCCTCAAAGAGATTGACGGCACCGTTTTTTGCGGCAACGACTACGGAGCCTTCGTGATAGAGGGGAACACGCCCCATTTCATTCCCGGCACCTGCGGCACATGGGCTTTTGTAAAACTCCACCAGATGCCCGGGCTTATCCTCGGCTCCTCTTACCAAGGATTGTATATACTCAAAAAACAAAACGGGAAGTGGATTTGCAGCCATTACATCAAGGGGTTCGACTCGGCTACCGGCATGATTGCCGAGGATATACAGGGGTATGTCTGGATTTCGCACTGGATGAACGGCGTATATCGGCTCAAACTCAACGCAACAGCCGACAGTATTGCCGATATAAGACTCTACGACGACAAACAGGGGCTTGCCGGAAAGCAGAACAACACCATCCACCGCATAGGTAACAACATGATATTCTCTGCCGAAAACGGATTCTTCATGTACGACCCGCAGACAGAGGGCCTGCTGCCTCACAAAGAGCTGAATAACCTTTTCGGGAAACATCCCGGCAATACACTGCGGCTGCACGTAAACCCGGGGAACAACATATGGGCCATCTCGCCCAAATATATAGCCACAGCCATAAGCGACCCCGCAGGCCACTATAACCTCGACACTGCATCATTCCGGCCTTTGCTCAACAAACTTATCATAGGCTTTGAGCATCTCAATTTTATCGACGAGAGGCTCATTATACTCTCTACGGAAGATGGTTTTTTGTGGATAGATACATACAAGAGTATGCCCAAACTCGATAAAAAGGCTTTCTATATAAAACATATCTACTCTGTCAACAACAACGACTCACTGCTTTACGACAAGAACACCGGCAACCAACCGCTGAAAATATCCCATAAACTCAACAGCCTGCGCTTTGAATGCGCATGGCCCGAATATCGCGAAGGGAATGCTATCCGTTACAGCTTTATGTTGGAGAATTACGACGAACAGTTCTCGGCGCCACAGACCTCTAACGTGTACCAATACCAACAGCTCCGGCAGGGGGTGTACACGTTACACGTCAAAGCATATAATACATACGACAGCACCGAGGCTCAAACGAGCATTACGTTCGAGATTCTGGCACCGTGGTATTCGAGTGCCCCCGCCATTTTTGCCTATACCCTCCTGCTGATTCTGCTCATATATCTGCTCATACGCTTCATTAAGGCGAAATCGCAAAAGGCTGCATACGAGATACGCATACAGAAAGAGCGAGAACTCGAAGAGCAGCAAAAACGCCACCTCGCCGAATCGCAAGAGAAAGAGCGCGAGATAGTTACGCTCAAAAACCAACAACTCGAACACGACCTGCGACACAAATCGCAAGAGCTGTCGCATACCACGGCCAACATCATGCGTAAAAACGAAATTCTCATCGACCTGATAGCGTCCCTCCATAAGATTGACGATAACGTAAACGACCAGATGCCGTCGGAGAAAATATCAAAACAGATACGGCATCTGCAAAAACAGATACAGGAGAACATCGAGCATGATAATGACTGGCACAGATTCGAGGAAAATTTCGACGTCGTATATGAAAATTTCCTCGGCCGCCTCAGCAAATCGTTCCCGCAACTCAATGTCACCGACCGCCGCCTCTGTGCCTACCTGAAAATGGGGCTCAGCTCCAAGGAGATTGCGCCGTTGCTCAACATGTCGGTACGCTCGGTAGAGATGACAAGATACCGGCTCCGCAAAAAGATGGGGCTCGAACGCGACACGAATCTCACCGTCTTCTTGCAGCAACTCTAACCGTGTGCCCCAGCTATCACCCCGCCTGACACGGGCCTCTCTTGCAGGCGCCATGCGTGCGGCGACGCCCCTGCCGCCACCAAGCCGGGACAAAAGAGAGAAGGGGGCTGCGGCGCGGTCGGTCTCCTGCGCCACAGCCCCCCTTTTTTTTACGGCAAGAGCGGTTACAACAAACTACTTATACCGGTTATTCGGGGAGCGCAAATCCCTGTGCGACGATAAAGTCGAGCCACACGCGGGAGAAATACTCGTTATCGGCCTGCTTATACCGCACATCGGTAAATACTTGTGCCAGTGTCTCCTTCCCGTTCTCGGCCACAAAAGCGCGGTTGACGGGAAGCGACTCTTTCTCGGCATACAAGCGGCGGATGGTCGCACTGTCGTAATCGCTATATTGTTCGTGATGTACAATGGCTTCGAGCGGCAGACGCTCTACCTGCTCAGGGGTCTCGGCCGGGTAGCCTACCGTCAACGTCGTTACAGGCACTACCAGACGCGGCAACTGCAACACCTCGGCTATCTGGGGGGCGTTGTAGGTGGTCGTACCCAGATAGCAACATCCCAATCCTTCCGACTCGGCCGCCGTATTGAATTGCTGTGCCACCAACAAGGCGTCTATCATGGCCGTCGTAAACGATACGAAGTTCTCATATCCGGGCACGGCACGGCTCTCCTCGCACCACTTCACAAAGCGGTTGAAATCGGCGCAGAAGGTGAGTACCACCGGGGCTGCCATCAAGGCCGGCTGGTTGAAGTGTGCCGGTGCAAGACGTTTTTTCATCTCGGCATCACGCGTCACCACCACGCTATACACCTGCATACCACCGGTCGTGGGTGCGCGGAATGCCGCTTCCAACAATCGGTTCAATAATGTTTCGTCTACTGCGCGGTCGCTATACCTTCTTATAGTACGGCGTTGCTGCATAAGGCTTAGTGTATCCATAATATTCTGTTTTTACAGTGATTGGCTTTTACAGATAAACAAAAACGGATGCAGTACAAAAAAGCCTGCATCCGTAATTTCTTGTGGGCGAAGATGGATTCGAACCACCGAAGGTATAAACCAGCAGATTTACAGTCTGCCCCATTTGGCCACTCTGGTATTCGCCCTTTTGCAGTGCAAAGGTACGAAGTTTTCTTCTATTTCACAATTCCACAATCATATTTTTTTCGGAATGTATTGCAAGCTAACATCTATTCGACTGATATATAACCCGTTACAACCGTTGAAAGTATCATCTCTCAACAGCCGGCCGGGATGTCTCTACTACAACCCAAGCTCTCCCCCTTGCAGCGAAACGGCCTTCAATGCACACATTTTCAGGGCGGTAACAGCGCTTTCGCTGCCTTTGTTGCCTACGCACCCGCCGGCACGGTCGAGGGCCTGCTGCATCGTATCCGTTGTGATTACGCCGAATATTACCGGCGGGCGATGGATAGAGATGCCTCCTACCAGGGGATAGGGACTGGCATTGAGCATCGTCACTCCCTGCGTCACACTCGCGCACACATAATCGAAATGCGGCGTGTCGCCTCGCACCACACATCCCAATACAATCACGGCCGAGGGTTCTATCCGCTCTATCATAACCCGCGCCCCATAGGTAAGCTCTACCGTACCCGGCACACGGGTGACATAGATGTTCTTCTCCTGCACGCCGTGCTCTATGAGCGTGTCGATGGCTCCTTTGAGAAGGGGGGTTATCACATTGTCGTTCCATTCGGCGGCAACAATGCCTATCTTCATACCTTTGCACTCTGCCGGCGAAGGCACGCCTTGCGTAAATACCGCGTTGTTATCCAATACGTTTGCCATTGCTCTACATAATTTATCTCTTCCGCCTCCCTCTCGTACATCGCACAGAAGGTTGGCTCAACAAAAATACTACTTTTTTCTCATTTGCCAAGACAGAGGCCACGACATCTGTCACAAAGCTGCTCCGTGAATGTGCCCTCCCGTCCCAAGGAGTACTCCCCGGCCCGCTGTCCTGAGAAGGATACACGACTCTCCCGCCCCACAAACAAAAAAGCCGCAACGCATATATCGTCGCGGCTTTTTATATTCTCGAATTTGGTATTATTGCAACTTGGCACGCTCGATGTACGAGTCTATCGTTTGAGCCTGCTGCGAGCGGGGATATTCGCTCTTTATCTTCTCATACAGTTTCAGAGCGTCGGCTTTCTGTCCCATCTTTTCATATACGGCGGCTGCCTTCATCAGATAGATGGGCGAGAATACGTCGTTGTCGGTAGCCTGTGCAGCTTTCTCGAAGCATTTTACAGCCTCGGCATATTTTTCCAGATTGGCATAGCAGTTGCCTATCGATGCTACAATAGCAGGCGAAACGACTGCATCGCCGGCACTGAACTTGCTCAGATACTCCAAGGCCGTTTCGTATTCGCCTTTCTCATAATATACCAATCCGGCATAGGCGCATGCCAGGTTACCGGCTTGGGTTGAACCATACTGGTCTATAACGAAAAGGAAACCGTCAAAATCGGCATTTCCGTTCAACGCCAAATCGAGCGAATCTTGCTCAAAGGCAAGCACGGCACGATACATGGCTGCCTGTGCTTTCTCTTCGCGCGGTATCAGATAGAAATGACGCACTGCAAGCACTGCCGATACGATAACTACTATTGCAATTACTACGGTGATAATTGTTTTCTGATGCTTTTCGATAAATTTCTCCGACGAGGTAAGCGCTTCATTCACTTTCTCCAACTCGTCCATTTCTTTGTCTGCCATATTGTTGTTTTATTTTTTGCTATTGATTTTATGAACAGGCGCAAAATTAATCCTTTTCTTTCGATATACGAAATTTCACGCTCATTTTTTTCTTTTTACCCCACTCCCGCCTACCTGTTTTTATGATTGTTTTTGCCTATTTTTATGCAAACGTTTGCACAATATCCATGGTTAAAAATGTAAATTTTCATTGACAGGCTAAAAGATGCATGTAATTTTGTGTTGTAAAACATATTTTTTAAACATGTTTGTTATGAAAAAGAGTATTAAAAAAATCATGAAACTGATTATTGAGAAGACCAACAACAACGTTATCATGGAGACGGGTTTCTTCATTAAATAACCCGCTCCTTTACAAAAAAGAGAACTCAACTAAACCTCTAACTATAAAGACGGGGGTGCAAGCCGATATTAAGGCCTTGCACCCCCGTCAAATATATAACAGCCGCCTTCATGAGCTGCCGCCTATTATAAAAGCGGCGACACGACGGCATAGCCTGCACATTATTGGGCATTCATCTGCTCATCATATACCTTCTTGAATTGCTCTTTATCGAAGCTGGCACGCAATTTTGCATCTTTCATAAATGCCTGCTCCAACTGGTCGGCAATCGTCTTGCGGGCCACCTGCAAACATACATGGTAGCGATAGGTGCCGTCGCTCAGGCTGTATAACTTCTCGTCGACCATCTCGGCACTGACCAACGTCTGGTCTATCACGGCATAGGCCTGCTCCTCGTAGGCATTCACGACACTGATATCTCCTGCTACCGCAAAGTTTTTGCCATAATTGTCTATGACGGCCTTCACCTGAGCCTTGATAGTAGCCGACATCTCGCCACGGGCATTTTGCAAGGCTACCTTCTTGGCCATGGAAATATCGGGGCTCACACCCTGCTGTACGACACGCCAGTACTCCTTGTCGCTTCTGTATTTTTTACCGCTCAACGGTATATCTTGCTCGTGTGCTTTGAGGGGCTTGACAGTCTGCTGGGAGGATTTACATCCGGCTAACAAAACGAACGACAATAATATAGCCACAATCGACAACAATCTTGTTTTCATAATAATAAAGAATTAAACAGATTAATAAAATATTTTGTAAGGTAAACGCAAGGATACGACGCTCTCCTTGCCGGTCGTGATTTCTTTTATCGCAATGGTACCGCTGGTAAGCGATGCGCTCCTCGCTTCGGGCGAACGCTTCCCTACCATACGTATCTCCATCGTATTGACGCCATCGGCAAAACGCCTCGGCTTCTCGGCCGGCAACAGCTGCAAGAGCGGATACTCGGGCAAGAAGAGGTGCGCGTCTGTCACCATGTATTCCATGGCTACGTTGCTGCGCATAGCAAAAGTCAAGGTGAGCGTGTCGCATGACAATGAGTCGCTTGCAGCAGGCTGCACCGTTATGCGAACCGTTCCCTGCGGAATAAGTGCAGCGTTGGCTACCTCAGGCGAGAAGTAGAAGACGTGTTTCTTGGTTTTACCGCCGAAATTGAAGAGCAGCTCCATGCTGTTTTCCTCCTCGGGCACACAGCCTTCATATCCGTACTTCACCGCATACACGTTTCCTCCGGCCGGTTGCACGGTGGTTTCGTAGGCATAGTCGCTCTTGACCCGCGGCATACGCGAGGTGGTGATGTCGCGGTTATCGTACATCAACTTATAGAGATACTCACCGGGAAGATTCGAAACCTCCACGACCGCAATCCCCTCATACATGCCACGCAACATATCGCGCAATGCAACAGCCTCTTTATGCCGTGTTTCATCAAAGAAGTAAGCCACGAAGGGCTCCACCTCACCGAGGCAACGGCCTATCTCCTCTACCGTACTTATGGCAGCACACCTTTCCTTTACGGCGAGAAACTTATCGTACTGCTGCCTGTCGTAGGCCTTGAATTCTTCTATCAGCATCTGCCGCTTGGACTCTGGGAAAGGATACTTCACACAAAATTCATAGACGCGCTCGCCTGTCTTCTTGTTGAGCCGCCTCTCCCAATAGGAAGCCTCGGCGTTGGCAATCGTAATATCGTTGATGAAAGGCAGCCGCGCCGCTACCGATTTTATGTCGGAGGTGTACTCCTCATAGACGTCATACTTGCCGTTTTCGCTACGCTGACGACTTGTCGAGAGAATCTCCGAGGAGACATTTACAGCCACGGCCTGCACAATCTCCTGTTTGATACTCTCCATACATTTATCACGAGCCTCTTCGAGCGAAGAGCCCGTACCCGAAAAGATAATATACCCTTTCTCGGTCTTGCCTACCCACGACGGCTTGCGGCCGCTGCGTTCCTCTACTTTATAAGGCGATGCAGCAAAACTTTCGCCGCACAACAACATCATGAGGGCTATTGCTATATATCGAGCGTTTTTCATATTATTACGTTTTCCTCTATTTTACACTATTTGTTTCCCATAATTTTGCCACGGTCACACTGCTTTTCATAGCGGGCACGGCATTACTTGCCCTGCTCGCTGGCAAGGAACTCGGTAATGCGCTTTTTCAAGGCAACAGAATCCTCAACAGTAGCAGTAGTACGCTCTACACTCTGCTCATACGATGCCTCCAAAACCATCTTGTCGCGCTTCTCTTCGTTGTTCTCTACTTGCGCAGCAATCTCTTTTTGCTGGTTATGTACGGCAACTTCTTCGCTGTATGTCTCCTTCTCCTCTTCCTTCATGGGTTGCAACAACGACTCTATCATCGTCGATGCTTCACCGAAACGGGAGCTCAGAGGGTCTATCGTATTGAGTATGGCCAGCGAGCTCTCTATACGCCCCATAGCCATCTCCGATTTGGCCGCCTGGATAGCACGGTCGGCTTCACGGTCTATCGACTGTACATAATAATCGCTCATGCGCGCCGCTATATCGGGATATTCGGGTACAGCCTCGGGAATGACAGAGAGGACATCTATCGCTTTGTCATACTCGCCGCGCCCGGCATACGAATCGGCTTTGGCTATAAGCACCGGCACACGCTCGGCATAATACTCCACAATCTTCTCCCGCACCGTCGACATAAAGCGTCTTATCTCGGGGCTGCGGGGTTTCAATTGCTTCAAGGCAGCCGTATAGGCGGCCGTTTCGTTGCGCCCGATACCCGATAGCGATACGGTGTATTCGTCTACGATAAGCTGCTCGGCGGCATTCACTACATACAGCACGACATCGACACCCACGGTCACCTGCGGCGGCACGGTGGGTACGGCAGCCTTGTCGATGGTCACGGCGTTGGCCGTGAGCACAAACTCCTGCGAATTGGAACCATAGCCATTACCGGTGGCTATCTGCAACAACTTTTGCTGCATAACAGGGCACAATCGCTCCGGAATATCTACGTTGTCTATCAACATAGGCGTCACGGCTATATTGCGTTCCTGCGCCACGGCGGCAGCTGCCCATAACAGGCATGCCCAGAACGCGATTATCCTAAATCTACTCATAAAAGCATTTTTTCAAGGGTTGCACACTATTTTTCTCCTATCACAAGCTGGGCATAACCCAAGCCGCGCATCATCAGTTTCGACTCTACCTGATACGTCGAACGCAGATACTTTTGCAGGTCTCGCAACCAGCCTCGGGCATCCAAGGCGCGCTCGCGCTCGTCGTAAAGAGGTATCATCACCTGCTCAAACGACATGTTGTTTTCCGTCACATCGGTAAGGCTATATCGTCCGCCCTGAGTGTGGGCGCTTATCCAATCTTCTACAATCTCCGTCAGCTCCATACCGCCGAACTCGGTTTCGAGCCCATAGTCGAGGCTATCCCATGCCTTTATGGCGACACGTATCTCGCGCCCGTTTTCTTGCAGGGAGTTGAAGTGCTCCTGTAACTGATATACGAAGTTCTCCCAATCCATGAGTATGGCACTTATCAGCAAGCTGGGTACTTCGGTCGTCGAGACGAAAGCCATTTCGCTTGTTCCCGAGATACCTGCAATCTGCTTGTCGGTATAGGCATCCAATCCCTGCAAATTGTAGGTCACCGACCGTTTGGGGCCTACCGTATTGACAGTCCACGTCACCTGTATCCATATATCGGCACGTGCCGTACGTTTCAGTTTATCGAGGGGCGACTCTGCCAGCGTACTCCCCTCGCGGCTCATCGTTACCGCATTTTCTGCTTCGTCTATCTCCAAAGTTTTCAATGCCGACTCTAAGTTCTTCAACGGAAAATCGCGCTCGGTCATCTGCTCGTTTATCTTGCTTATCACCAGCATAAGGTCGGCATTTTCCATCAAAGCCTTACGATAGTCGGGGTAAATTACTTGCACGCCATTGACGTCCATCTCTTGCACATAACCATTGGTATTGCACCACAAATCGCTGGGCACAACCATGATAATAGGTTTCTTTATCTGCGCAGGCAGATACGATATTCCTATGGCGAGCAATGCTGCCACGATACACAGTTTTTTCATCAGAATCCGCTATTTAATGATTTCAATACTCCGGCCGACTCCAATTCCTTGCGCAACTCGTCGGTCTTCACCATCACTATAATGCCCATCTTGTACTCCTTGCCCACTTTTATTACATCGCCGGCCATAGGAGCCCCATTGTTCACCAAGGATACAAAGCGCATATATCTGCCGCCATCGGCAAAAAACTCCTCGAAATAATCGGCAAACTCTTGTTCCACGGCATAGTCGGTAACCATAGCGCGCCTACCGGGAACACGAGCCTCGGGATTGGCGGCATAACCTTTGAAGATAATTCCGTGCACTGCATTCTTAGGAGCTTGTGCTATCGCCTTGTCGGCTTTTTTGGCATAAGTCCACACTTTCACCCTGCAAGCCCCGGGCACAGCACCCTCTACCGGCTCTATTTCATAGCGCCATGCATAGGTGTCTTTGTCTTCTTTCTTTTTCTTCGCATACATGTCGGGGGCTGATATGACAACGGCTAACAGTATCAATACAACCCATCGAAGACCAATTACATTTCTCTTCAACATCTCTCCATAGGATTTGTGGCGACAGGTGGCACTACAAAGCCACCTGCCGCCGGATATTTACTACTTTTCTTTATAATCACCTTCCATAATCAACATACCGGGCATCACCTTCTTGCTTCCTTTAAGCAATGTACCCTGCAATGCTGCTGCGCCTGCGTCGCCTGTCTCCATGAGCTCCTCGGCTGCCATGTAGCGGTTATCGCATATCTGGCCTTTTACAGGCTTCAAAGTACCCACCTTCTTATACACGGTGCGACCGTCGTCGGAGATGCTCTTTTCCAACAATGAAAATTTTGTTTTCTCCGTAATACCCTCTTTCAATCCCACATGTGCGCGACAACCTTCTACCTTGCCTTTTTCGTTATATACCACTTCATAAATGGGAACTTTTACCTGGAAGTCGGGATATTTCCGTTGCAGGTTTACGATGTTCTTATCGAGCGTACGAGTACAGGTTACAAGCATTTGCTCCTCCTGGCTCTTCTTGGAATATAACGTACCCTTATCGGTAAGTTGGTCGTGCTTGCCTACAAATTTCATCTTGAATGTAGAGGTATCGGCCAGGAAAGCGGCAACTTTTGCCGAATCCTCCAACGAATCTACCCCCATCGTATAATATTTCTCATAGAATACAGAGGCGATAGAGTCGTTCCACTCCAACTGGTAGAGGTATGTATTGATGCGTACCACGAAGCCGCTGATATTCAACAAATCCGTTATACCGGCCACCAGGTCTCCGCCTGTTTTTGCAAGGCTGCCGGTTGCCTTCACCAGGCCGCCTACACTCTTACCTATACCGCCAAACAGACCCAATATCTCGCCAGCAGCATCACCCACAGCCTCGGCAGCCTCTCCGGTAACACGCGCGCCCTCGCTTGCTATTTCGGCACGCTGCTTATGGTCTATGTAAGATATATCGTTGACAAGGAAGAAAGTTTTTCCCAACAGTTCTTCGCCGGCATCGTCGAGCATAGCTTTTCCCCTTACGGTTTGCAACGCCATTTGTGCATCTTCTACCGAAGCATCATACTGACCGCGTTCGCGAATAAGGTCGAGATTGAAACTCTTGCCATCAAACCCGAACCACGATGCCACCATACGTTTGGCGACCTGTTGCTTTTGCATAAAAATATCAAGTTCCGACGTAAGGTCGGCCTTGCGGTCGGCATGAGGCGTACCTTCGACAAAGGTAAATCCCAAATCATGCTTATCGTATTTTTCAGGGAAAGGCATTTCAAGGACAGCCTGCTTAATCTCGTTACAAAACGAGTCAGCAGGATGCACCACCGTTATCATAGACATTGAACTACGATGATAATTTTCCAAATCTTCAACAGTAGATGTGCTCTCCTCCGCATTGACAAACATCGTGCCACTTAATAATGCCACGAAAATAGGGACAATAGTTTTTTTCATAATGAATAAAGTTTTCTCATGATAAATTATACTTAATGTTTTTCAGTGCTCTTTCTCTTTTATTATTGTTGTCAGATGCACTATTACGTTACATCCTTGACAACTACAAATTTAATCAAATATACAAATTAGCAAAGATATAATACATTTATTAACTAATTTGCATATACTACATAAATAAAAAAACAGGAATATAAAGCACTATATTCCTGTTTTAAGAAAAATAAGCACGATTTCTCGCAAATGATAAATTAACATTTTTTATGCATCAAATATACCCCTCCCGTTTTCATTCACCGCCTCATCCCGCACAACAAACATACCCCGGCTACAACGATAGCAGCAATTGCCACAACCCTCCATATCCATACCGAGACGGGACGTTGCGATGCGCCATCTACATACACGGGATATGGCACGGAATCTATTACAAGCCGCTCATGCACCTGCACCCGTACACTATCGCGCCGCTCATGCACAGCCAAGCGATGGTGCAACACACCTTCCACCACACGCGCCTCACTCTCAGCCCCCTTACAAGCTATCAGGCTCACCGTGTCGGGTGTAATACGTTCTACGGTATCGCCTCGCTCGGCCAATACAATGACAGTATCGCGCACTGTCGTATAAACATTGCGATGCTCCGTTACAGGCACATACACCGTGCGGGTACATGAGAGCAACGCCACAACTACAAAAACCACCGCCCAAGCTCTCATAAGCGCAACTCCTCTCCCCGGTTATCTCCATCGCGTTTATAACTTACATGCACCCAAGCCGGCCCCTTATCATTGCCGCGCTCCCATATCAGTTGGTCATGAGGCAGGTTACGCAATAACTCATACAATCGTTTGTTCCCTTGCAGACTACCCGTAGTCAAATCGGCAGCTTCGCCCCGCAAATGCTGGCTGCTCGCAGTCCCCCCCACCGCCGCGTTGAGGCGGCTGCAACGATAGCCGCTATTGACTCGCACCGGTGCGCCGAATGCCTCACGGGCAGGGTCGAGCACATGGGTCACAAGGGCTTCTATATTGGCTATCGCCGAGGCCGAAGGGGTATTATCGATGCCATAACGGCGCGCCACCATACTGTCTATAAACTCCGAAAGGGAAAAATACTTCATTCGGCACCTCCTTTCCCATGTCTGCCTCCTTGCCCAAGCTCATGCTTGCGATAACTGTAATCTACCCCAAATAGAGCCCCGGCAAACGTAAGTACCTCACCGAAAGCTACCAGCACACTGCTGTGAATCTCGCCCGTAGGATCTACCCAAAATCCCGAGAAGACCAACGTCAACCCGGCAACACACATCACACATGCAACAATAAGCTGCACATTCATTCTATTCACGCTCATACTTTTTTTTTACACAAAGATGCTATCGCTCAGCTCCAAAATCGTGCAATAACATGCCTTTCGCACACTCCGGGCAGCACAACCGACCTAAATATTTTGTACTTTTGCACCTCAAAAAAAATCGAAACATGCCACTACAAGAAACTATTAAACGTTATCTTCTCTTTATTATCGGTGTATTCATCAACTCGTTAGGCATCTGCCTCATCATCAAAGCCTCGCTCGGCTCATCGCCCATATCGGGCATTCCCTATGTCACCAGCCTCTACTACCCACTCTCATTCGGTACAACAACGCTTATCTTCAACCTACTGCTCGTCTTCGGGCAAATAGCCATTCTCCGTCGCGACTTCAAGCAGCGCGAGTGGCTGCAACTCCCGGTAGCCTTTTTGCTGGGCGTATTCATCGACCTCTCCATGTGGTTGCTGGCATGGGTAATACCTACCAACTACCCCCTGCAAATAGTCACGCTACTGTGCGGATGCGCCATTCTCGGATTCGGAGTCAGCCTCGAAGTACGCGCCAACGTCGTCATGCTTGCCGGTGAGGCCTTCGTGCAGGCCGTAACCAAGAAATCGGGTAAAGAATTCGGATTCGTCAAGGTGGGCTTCGACACCTCGCTCACCCTTCTCGCCTGTATAACATCGCTCATCCTCTTCGGGAGCATCGAGGGTATCCGTGAAGGAACCATCATCGCCGCCCTTACGGTAGGTATTTTTGCCCGGTATTTCAATAACAAAACGGCTTTTATCGAGCCATGGCTCACAGCACAACCGCAAGCGAGCATCGCACCGGAACCCGACGACAAGACATCGCACTATGTCATCACTATCGCCCGCGAATATGGCAGCGGCGGCCGCGAAATAGGTCGCAGTATTGCACAATCGCTCGGCATAGCCTTCTACGACAAAGAGCTTATCACTCTTGCCGCCGCAGAAAGCAACCTACAAACCGACTTTGTGGAACAAACCGAACAGACAACGCCATCAAACAAGATAGGCGAACTT
>UQMR01000025.1 GCA_900542255.1 uncultured Porphyromonadaceae bacterium | reverse complement strand
CCGCTTCAGATTACTTCTCAAATTATTACGGAATTATATCCGACAGCAATATAAAACCCGAACGGATAGTTATCAGAGCCTACCGTGACCATATTCCCTATATGAACTCACTTCCCTTGCATCATAGCCAGAAGTTGCTGGAAAATAACGATGAATATGCCGATTTTGAATTGTTCCTTGCTCCCACATTCGATTTTATAATGAGATTACTTAGCGCAGGAGCCATGATAGAAGTCATTTATCCGGCATCATTAAGAAAGACATTGAAAGGATGGGTGTCGGATATGTACAACTTATATAAAAACGATTGACCATGCAGGATTTCGCAGCAATAGATTTTGAAGGATACGGGATGAATATCCGGTGTATAAATTTTACTGCATGCTTGCCGCATCATGTAAATGCCTTGACCCCCCAAGTCATCAGTTTCATCTGTCGGCAGCTACCTGCGGCTTCAACATGGAGAATCACCACAATGCTCTCGCTGATGCGAAAGCTTGTGCGTAGATAGAAATGAAATTATTGTAAAAGGACAAACTAATTTAAAATGAACGATATATCAAATGAACAGAAATTGAAATTTGCCAACAAAGAATTCCCTGGTAAGGCTGTAAAACTCGGCGATGGAAATTGGTGGTATATTCAGGCGGGAACATTAATGGGGGAAGATTTACACTACGAATATCATAACGGGAAAGTGCATCTTCATATTGAAGGTTCTAATTGGCGTCCCATAAGGAATTATTTCGATAAAGTTGTATCCGACCCACGTATTATAGCAGAGCATTGGTGGAGACAACGTTGTTGCCTGACATTGCAGCGAGATCTTTCATCATGGGTGGAAATTCAAGAAGCCTTCTTGGAGATTGATAGAATTATGAGACCGCATATACTGAGCTTTGAACGCAGTCAAGGAGTGCGCCACGAAGACAACGAAAACTCAGTTGAAAGCGATGTTGATGCACGAAAGATAAAAGTGAGCGACTTGATGTCACTACCCAATCTACACATCCCGGAATACCAACGCCCATACCGATGGACTACCAAAAATGTGGAACAATTGTTCGCAGACATAAATAATGCCCGCGCAAATGGGAAACAAGACTATCTGATAGGCAGCGTGATTATACACAAAAAAGAAGATAACACACTCGACATAGTGGATGGACAACAACGTATCACGACATTATATCTCATAGCAAAAGCCTTGAATTACAAAGATCCATTGCCGCACTTAGCATTCAATCACACAGACTCGTTCTTTCACATACACGAAAACAACGCATTTATCCATGAATGGGTTAAATTGAATCTTGCCAAATCTGACAGGCAAAACTTCCTTGATTATATATTCGGCAACTGCCAAGTCGTTAAAGTGACAGTAAAACAGCTTCGTGAAGCATTTCAGTTGTTTGAAACCCAAAACGGGCGTGGTAAAGAATTGGAAGCATACAACCTGCTGAAAGCATATCATATCCGTGCAATGACCTCATTGTCTCGCAAAGAAAAGATTGATTGTGATGTAAGATGGGAGGATGCAGCCATGTATGCGGACAAAAACAACACTCCAAAAGACCTCCTGCGACAACTTATTAATGAACACCTGTATCGATGCAGATTATGGTCTCGAAGCGAGGATGCCGGAAGATTCTCCAAACAATGTGTTGACGAATTTAAAGGGTTTACTGTTGACAGAGACACTCCGGTAGAATTTGCCTATCAGAATTGTCTTGTTCAACAACAAATTGCATCAGGCTTGATGCAAATGATGAACACCGGGCTTTTTAAGGTCAAAAGCCGATTTGAACACGGAGACCCAGATAACATATCGCCATTTGTCAATATCAACCAATTGATTGTAAATGGCAAGCCGTTCTTTGACTGGGTTGAAACCTATATTGAGATATACAAAAGAATTTTCATGCAGCCTGATTCCTCACAACTATCAGACTTCAAGGATTTTTATCGCTCATTTTGTAAATATGAAGGCTGTCAACGCAATGGCGACAGCTACATAAGAGAAGTGTACAAATCGGCAATTATACTCATCTTTGACAGATTCGGTGAAAAAGGTCTTAATCATCTTTATAAGGCTGTCTATATCTGTCTTTACCGCATGAGGCTTGAAAAGAAACAAGTGCGATATGCCACAATGAGCAGTTATTCTTCTTCTGGATGGATTTTCGCTCTGATAAACAACGCCAGAAATATTTCCGACTTATCGGAGATTATCAGCAGAGCTTCTGAATACAAGAAAAAAACACCAAAGAATTTTGAGGCCGAAAAAATAAATGAATTATTTGACAAGCAGATATGAGTAGAAAACAATCTTTAAATAAAACTATCGCCCAGATATGGGAAGATAAATATGTCGTGCCTTTGTATCAAAGGAACTTCTCATGGACAGAGGAGCAAATTGGACAATTATTACAAGATATATACGACAATGCACCCAAATCACAGGACGACCAATGTGGAAACTATTATCTCGGGTCGTTAGTGGTTTTGGAACGCAAGGACGGAACATGGGAGGTGATAGACGGCCAACAGCGATTGACATGTTTGCATTTTATCTGCAAGTATTTGGATATACTCAAAAAACCTTGTTTGACTTACGATTCACGCCCGGAAGTGGAAAGATTCTTTGCCGACTTATTTGTAAAATCATGGAATGACTTTATAAATGAGTACAATAAAATTGACAACAGCAAAATCAGCCGTCTAAAAGATGCGCTAAGAATAGTGGAAAACTTTAAAATCAGGACAGGAAAAGGATACGAAAATATAACCCTTAAAGAAATGACACCAGACCAACGAAAGCTCCTGGCTGAATACATTTCGTCTAAAGTAATTCTTGTACGGATACCATTACCGCAAGATACCGATGTGGCATCATATTTTGAAATAATGAATAACCGTGGAGAACAATTGCAACCGCATGAGATTGTGAAAGCGATGCTTATGCAAGGATTGAATGACAGAGACCGGAACATATTTGCCACAATATGGGACGGTTGCTCACAACTGAACCAGCCTATACAGCAGACGCTATCCTATTATCGCTCCATGGGGCTTTTCGGCAACGACTTCGATGCTCTTGATTTCAACTGCTTGAAAAACATTGAAAGCGAACCGGGCAATATAAGAAATGAAAAGAACATTGAGGATATACTGAATGGCAATTCCAATGATACTAAAAGGATCCCTGATGAGTCGGGAGACGAACCTGATGTAAAATATCGCGCAATAATAGACTTTCCGAACTTCCTGATGCATGCTTTCCGACTTTATAAAAGCAAGGCATGCCCGTCCGACGGCACCGAAGTGCCTCTTAATGCCGATTCCATGCCGCCTGAGAAGCCATACTATATCACGGATTCAATGAATTTTATCAAGTTTCTTCTAAAAATCCGCACCGTTTTCGACAGATATGTTATCAAGATGCAAGGAGATGACGAGGAGGATGAGAATTTGAAGTGGCGATTGCTCCGGCCATACAGGTATGATTATAATGGCAGGCAGACATTGAAATTGAAAAACACTTTTTCAGGTTCTGACGACAACGATAACGAAGATGAGAAGTACTCGAAAAATAGCAGGATCATCAAACAACAATCCATGCTTCAAGTCACGTTTCGGCAGAGAAAATACAAAAGGTGGCTTTATGACCTTTTATGCTGGTTGTATGAAAAAAGTGATCTTATAGAGTCCATTTCGGAAAAAGACCTGTCAAACCATCTCGACAGATGGATTGTACAATATTACAATAATTTGACAAAGGAATGGAATGACAAAAAGAATGACATTATGTGCGCAGGCACAAACACTCCTCACTTCCTGATGAACTTTATTGACTATCTCTATTGGCTTGCATCGCGACAAGAGAAATCAACAATCAGATATGCGAACCAAATTAGGGAATTCCAATTCAAGTACAACAACTCTGTGGAACATCATCTTCCACAATCTTATCAAAATGTGTGCAAGGACAATATAGACAAGATAGGCAATCTTTGCCTTATAAGCAAACGAAAGAACTCCAGCCTAAATGACAAAGGGCCAACCGAGAAGGCCAAAATCGAGCCTGGTTTGCAACCTAACAGATGCGTCATGTATCAGATTACTCATGATTATGGGAAATGGGGTGACACGGAAATAGAAGCTCATCAAAACGATATTAATGACTTGTTGGAACAGATACCTCTTCTTGTTGAAAAATAGTGAAGAATGATCTATTTATTGCATAATGCCGTATAACTCATATTAAAGTAATTATATGGCATTGTCTATTTTAATTCTCATTTGTGATATATACCTTTATTCCTATCACTTTCGTGGCATAAATTATTTATAATAATTTACACGCTAAGTATCATGAGTATATAAATAGTCCGTATCGTGAGACCTCTGCAAAACTCAAAAAGTTCTACTGAATATCAAGAGTTTGCGCGACGAAAGACGGACTTTTGCAGAGGTCTCATCGTTGGAATGTGCTTCAAACAACAAATGTCTATATTGTTTATTTACATATAAATTTTAATTGTTGCCGTTTTGTTATCTTATGCTACAATTATCAACTTATATCACTGATAATAGGATATATAGTTATAATATTTATCTTAATGGGAAATAGAAAGCGGAGTACTTTCTATGTTTGTGACTCCTCATAGTGATTATTGGAGGGTTTCTCATTATGGTTTTACGGTCGATGATGCCCCCTTTTATTACACTACGTACGGGGGTGAGTTTGTGGTAAAGGTTAAGGTATCGGCGATTATAAGGTGCGTTTCGATCAGGCCGGAATAATGCTTCGCATTGACCATGAGAATTATATCAAGTGTGGAATAGAGTTTGTAGACGGCAAGTTCAATTTGAGTACGGTTGTGACTCATAAGACATCTGATTGGAGCGTAATTGCGCTTGATAAGGCCGTGCCCTTTATCTGGATTAAAGCTGTGAGAAGGCTCGATGCGGTAGAAATATTTTATTCCTTTGATGATGAAGAGTATGTCATGATGAGAAATGCCTGGTTGCAAGACAATATTCCTGTGCAGGTGGGTCTCTACGGAGCAAGTCCCGATGGCGAAGGATTCCGCGCTAAGTTTGAGCAGTTTCGGGTAAAACATCTTCCTGATATGAGGCGGATGAAGTGGCTGAAAGAGAATGCCGAATAGTGGAGCGGCTCTCCTTATCGAGGAGTTATGATAGCCATGTTGAACAGTAGCCGTAAAACAGAAGCAGGAGGCTTTTCACAGCCTCCTGCTTCTGTTTGTCCTGTCGGTAATAGTGATTGAAATGTCGTTATGAAGAGACAAGAGCAAGCTCGGTTTTCGTTTGCATTTTACTTGCATTCGTTCGTTTTTGACGTGGTTACATTCAATTACTTTATGGCTGCATCGACTATGGATGAGGGCGCGGTTTGTTGAATCTTTATATCTTTGCAGGCAAAAAAAACAATGATATTGTGTAAGAATTGCGGGAAAGAGGTCGATGGCAAGTTTTGCAGTGAGTGCGGACAGAGTGCCAAGACCGACCGCTTGACGTGGAAGAGTGTATTAGAGAGCTTAGTACATGGTATTTTCCATATGGACAATACTTTCATGCGGACGACGTGGGTGCTTATACGAAATCCGCAGCAGCTGTTGACCGACTATTTTGCCGGACGTCGCAAACCTTACATGGCACCGGTACAGTTCCTTGCCGTGTGGTGCGTGATAGCTGTTTTTATAAATAATATTGTGCCGGTTATTCCCGGAACCATATCGGGTATAAGTATATCGGAATCATCTCAATGGATTGTTTCGCACTTTACTTTTGTGACCATCCTGACCATACCGTTTATTGTGTTGGCCATAAAAATGGCATTCTATAAGGGCGGCTCCGAGAAGTATAATTGGGTAGAGTATTTCCTTGGATGTTGTTATATGTGGGTATTGTATTTGTTGGTTTCTATCTTGGTCACTCCCTTTACATATCTTGATGCAGCCTTCTTTAACCGCTTTATTGGGGTGACCATGGGGGTATATTTGTTGCTTACGTTCCGGGCTGCTTTTGCCTTTTTCCCCCGTCCGTTTTGGAGTACGGTATGGCGTACGCTGTTGGGTGTGCTTATCTATATTTTACTGACGATTGCTTTGAGTTTTATAATACTATTGTTTGTGAAAGGGTGGTAGAAGCACAGAATGGAAAATATGGCCGGTATGTTGCCGGATAAGAGAAAGGGAGACAAAAACGACTTTGTCTCCCTTTCTTTTTGAGTTTCGGCCGGCGTAACGGTTGGGCGGTTGCCGGCGGTGTGATGACGTCTGTTTATTGCATGTCGGGGTCTAAGCCTTGTTGTATGAGCCGCAGCTGGTGGTCGTAGAAATTGCGTGTGTCACTATCGGTGGTGGCTGCGCGATGCTGCTTGTAGATGGTCTCGATGCGTTTGAGAGCTCCTAACATGTAAGGCGCCAGCTCCTCTTTGCTGAATTTGGGCGTAGAGAAGGTGATACGTGTGAATGCTGTCTCGGCGGCTTTTTTCTCGCAAAGTGTGTGGCTGCAAGGCAAAGCGGGCTCGTTGAAACAGAACTCTTTCAGATATTTGTCTTCCGATGCGGCAAAGGCGGATATATTGCCCTCGTTGTCGGGAGTGTAGTTGTAGAGCAGTATGTCGATGACGGTGCGTTGCATGTCGCGTTCTACGCCGTTGAGCTTGCGGTTGCGCAGTGTCATCTTGAATACTTCGTCAATCAAATCGTCTAAGTATTCAGATACGGAGTAGTGGGTGGCCGGTTGCAGACGGTTCCCCTCGTAGATGCGGTATAGTACATCGCTGGCGAGCAGCCGCTCGTATAGGCTGGTGTGGAGCGACTGATAGGAGTCTACGGGGAGCCCTAATTGCAGCAGCAGGGTGTCGGGGGTGAGCCACTCGCGATAGGTGCGGGCTTCGTTGAGGAGCCATTGCAGCGCCTTTTTCTGGGTGGCTTTGTCGGTGTAGAGGTAGGGCATGTTGTTGTCGCCTTGGCGCACCTCTTTGTGTACTTTCCCGCCGATGTATGGCACTACGTGTCCTATGTGGCGTTTGTATTGCGATATGATGGCGTTGTAGGTCGTCAGCAGGTCGTCGTAGTCGTTGCCGGGGCTGTGCAGCCACTCCATAAAGTTGGCGGTGATGATGCGCAGATTGTTGATGGCATAGTTCCCGGCGAGGATGTGGTTGTTGCCGAGGTCTTCGGTCTGGTCGGTGGGGTCGATGGTGTAGGGGAATTGTTGGGCGCCGAACTCATACATCGCATCGCCGGCTTTCTCGGCAATCCAGCGGTCGAGCACGGGACGTTCGTCTGCGGGGCTTTCGACACCATCGATGAGGCGGTAACCCCAGTTGATGGCGTAGATGTCGTAGACGCCCAAGATGGGCGGGGTGAGCCGTACGCCACGTTCAAAGTCGCCCGGTTGCGCTACGAAGTTGTTGCGGGCATAGTCCATGATACTGGGTGTGGTACCGTATTTCTGGGTGAAGGAGGGGTTGCGCAGCGAGTCGACGGGGAAAGCGTAGCTTGCTCCCATGTTGTGCATCAGGCCCAGTGTGTGGCCTATCTCGTGCGAGGCTACGTAGCGCAGCGATTCGCGCATCACTTTGTCGTCGAATTTCTCTTTCCGTACGCGGGCGTCTGCGGCTCCGGTCTGTACGAAGCGCCAGTTGTGTACCAGCGAGAGTACGTTGTGATACCATATGACGTCGGCAGTGAGAATCTCGCCGCTGCGGGGGTCAACGTAGCTCGGCCCCATGGCATTGGCTATGCCGGTGGTGGCGTATTTGACACAGCTGTACCGCATGTCGTCGGGGTCGAAGTCGGGATTTTCGCTCTTCGAGGGGTAGTCGCGGGCTATGACGGCGTTTTTGAATCCGGCCGCTTCGAAGGCGGTGTTCCAGTCTTCGATGCCTTGCCGTATCGTACTGCGCCATTTCTCGGGGAATGCCGTGTCTACGTAGAATACGATGGGTTTGGCAGGCTCGACCAGTTGTCCCGAGAAGTATGCTGCACGCTCTTCGGCACGCGGCTCGATGCGCCAGCGGTGTATGTATGTCTCTTTTTCTATCTTGTCGGCATCGGTGGTAAAGATGTTTTTGTCGCTCGAAAAGTATCCCACCCGTTTGTCGCGCAACCGCGGGGACATGGGTGTCTCGGGCAGCAGTACCAGTGAACGGTGCATGGTGAGTGTGACGGGTTCGTCGCCAGTGTATGTGATGACGGAACGTATTTCTATGTTCTCGGGGAATGCCTTTACGCTCTCTATGAAGCCGTTGCCGCCGCTTTTTTTGTCTTTTTTGCGCAGGTTGCCTTGCGGGTCGATGAGCGGGGTGTTGCTTGTGAAGAAGTTTGTGACATCGACGATGACGCTTTTACCCGACGGGTTGCGCTCTTTTATCTTGAAACTCGCCACGATGGGGTCGGTAAAGTTCTTGTCGAAGGAGGGGGTTATCGCATCGCCGGGTTTTACCTTGTCGGTGGTTTGCGCTTCGTGCAGGAAGAGGGTTTGCTCGTTGCGGCTGAAACGTATCATGGTGGGGGGTGTCACCATCTCGCCGGCTACGCCCATGCGGGTGTCGCTGGTGGCGGCAATGCGGTTGGATATGAGGTAGACCCGGTTGAGCATCGAGTCGGGTATCTCCATCAATAACTCGTTCTTCTTTGTGAGGTAGGTGTTGAACATGCCTTTGGCGGCTTTGCTGCCGGCAATGAGTTTGTCGTAACCGCTGCGTGTCGTATCGGCTGTTTGTTCGGTCTTTTCTTTCTTTTTCTTGTTGCGGTTCCAGAAGTCGAGCCGCGGAGAGGCTATGGCTGTAGATATACCCATAGCCAACATCAGCAGCCAGACGGTGGTGCTTCGTAATTCTTTCATATTGTCGTGTGTTGTGAATTTATGATTTTCTCACTACAAACATAGTTATATTTTGTGCGTGGCAGCTTTGCTTTCTATAATATTAACATCTTTGTTGCCTTCTCGTCTCATTTTCCGGGAGTGTGCCGGCAGCTTATATGGATGTAAGGAGGGCGATTTTTTGCAAATCACGTAATAGTATTATATATTTGCTTGTTAAACGTAATTTGTTTCCGTGCAAGTTTGTATAAAGCGCATATTGTTTTTTGTGGTATTGCTGTTGATACCTTGGTCTGCGCGGTCGGTGAATGCCGATATGCGTGTAGAGGTGTATACGACGCAAGACGGCTTGTCGCACCGTATCATCTTCGATATGGCGCAGGATGATGACGGCTTTCTGTGGATTGCTACTTGGAACGGGTTGTGCAGGTACGATGGTATGCGCTTTGACACCTTCAACCGGCTGGATGACGGTGGCGTGGTAGGCCGCCTGCACAGTGTGCGTCCGGCAGAGGAGGGGCGTATGCTGGTGTGTGGGGGAGATAATGGGGTAACCTATCTTTTTGACCGCGAGACGCATCGGTTTTCGCTCGATACGGTGGGTGTCCCGCTCAAACCGCGCAGGCATAACCCGTACCGCTTGCATGTGGAGGGGAATGACCTTGTCATATCGGCCGAGGACAGTGACTCGCCGCGCCGACTTACGGTGGAGGGCAACAAGTCGTTTGAGCGCACCTTGTTGACCTCTTATACCGATATGCAGGGTAATCTGTGGGTCGCTTTCAACGATGCTTTGTATAAGATAACGTTTGCTTCGGGTCTTTTTACGTACCATCGTCGTGTGAGCGATGATGCCGGTGCTCTGTTTTATGATGATGAAATAAGGGCGTTTTGCGTTCTGAATGACGGTTCCCGTTGGGTGGCTACCAAAAACGGTATAGTGTGTCTCTATGACGCTTCGAATCGCTTCTTGGGGAGTCTCTCGCAGCAGGGTGAGGTGTTCCCGCATATGGCACCTTTTGCCGGCAGTGTATATGACATGGAGCAGGGACCTGATGGTAAAATATGGATTGCCACAAAAGGCGACGGGCTTTTCTGTTGTACGCCAGTCGGATATTTGTCGTATGACGTAAGGCGTTACTCTACTGCCGATGACTCGCTTGCGAACGATATGGTATACGATCTCTTCTGGGATAATAGAGGCCGTATGTGGGTGGCAACTTTTGGAGACGGTATCTATGTCGTGGGTAACGATGGCCTGCCGGTGTCGCAACAGATACTTCTGCCGGGCCGGAAGGTGCGTTATATTACCTCTTTGGGCGAGGATATAGTAGCAACGGCTACCGATGGCCTTTATATCTTTGATGAAGAACTCCGTCTTGTATGGAAGCAGGAGGGGTATGACTTCTCATTTGTTTGCCCGACAACGCAGGCCAACTTTGTCTCTACCATGGGTGCCGGGCTTTTTACGCTTGCGAAAGAGAAGACCGGCTATACGCTTGCACCGGTATGGCTCGGAGATGTGGCGTGTAATGTAATTCTTACGCTGGCTGCCAATGAGAATGACCAGTTGTGGATAGTGTGTGACAATAAATTGGTACGTTACGACCCCGATGGCGATGTACAGCAGTTCGACCAGTCTTATTTTCATCATAACATGACATTCTCTGAGGCGCAACCTTGCCTGATAGACAGTGTGTTGCGTATAGGCTATGCCGAGGGTTGGATGGAGATAAACAAATATTACGATGATAGTTATATGCCACCGCTATATGTGAAGTCGGTGCAGGTGGGCGGCACGCCTTATGCTATGAGCGATACGGTGTTGCGAGTGCCTTATGATGCCGATGTGGTGATAGAGCCGGTGGCGATAGACTACCGTTATCCGGCCAGCATCCGCTATGCCTATCGCTTGGATGGTGAGAAGCGGTGGCGGTTGGTGCCTGCCAATAGATATATCGGGTTGCCGCCTCTTTCGCCCGGGAGGCATCGCGTAGAGGTGCGCTCGACCGATTGCTATGGTATATGGACGTCGAACGGCAGGAGTTTCTATATCGAGGTGGAGCAACCTTCGCTGCGGGTCGTCTATTGGGTGGGTGGCGTTTTCCTCGTTTTACTGTTGGCGTTTGCTTTTTATCTGCACCGGCGTAACAAAGCGGTGGTGTCCCGGCCTGCCGAAGGTCGTGATATCATGCCCGCATCGCCCGATGTCATACCCGAAAGGGAGCGTTTCCTGCAAGCGGTGGTTGCCTGTGTCGAGGAGCATATTGCCGACCCCGATTTTACGGTCGATGACTTGGCCGATTCCCTGCACATAGGCCGCACTATTTTTTATAAGCGTGTCAAAGATTATCTGGACGTCACGCCCTTGGCGCTTATCAAGGATATACGTATTAAAAGAGCCAAACAATTGTTGTTGCTGCGCCAGCACACGGTGGCCGAGGTGGCATACATGACGGGGTTCAGCGATGCAAAATATTTTGGCAAAGTATTCAAAAAAGAGACCGGCTTTTCTCCGTTGGAGTTTGTCGAGCAAAGTGCCGACGACTCGAAGAAAACGCCCCTACAATGATTTTACCCCTATTTCTGTACAATTTTACCCCTATCCGTAACGGCATAGATACCTACTTTTGTGCCGTCGAAATGCGATTGCATAAATGCCAGAAAACACAAAAAACAGATATGATAATGAAACACAATTTTTCTCTTTTATGTGCTGCTACTTGCGCATTGTCGTTTTTCTCGATGAACGATGCGCAGGCACTCAAAGTTCATACCATCGGCGATTCTACGATGGCCAATTATGAAGAAGGTACTACCGACAAACGCGGTTGGGGACAGATGTTCAATCAATTTTTTATGGGCGATATCGAGGTCAATAACCGTGCTAAAAGCGGGGCGAGCTCCAAGAGTTTCTATAACGAAGCTCCCTACTGGACGACGGTGAAGCAACAGATTGAAGCCGGCGACTATGTGTTCATACAGTTTGCCCATAACGACGAGAAAAACGATGGCGTGGATGGTGACGAGTTGCAAGCCCAATATCCCGACAGTGTGGTTGCCGACACGCGCGGAACAAGTCCTTTCGGGACCTACAAAGAGTACCTGCGCAAGTATGTCGACGAAACGCGTGCTCTGGACGCTACCCCGGTGTTGGTTACGCCCATTGTGCGTAAATATTTCGGCAGCGACGGCAAGATTACGCAAAAGGGTCGTCACAACCTCAGTACCGATGGCTCGCACGACCTCGACTATGTGCTTGCGATGAAAGAGGTTGCCGATGAGAAAGGAGTGCTTCTTATAGACCATACCGAGATGACCGCCCAGCTCGTAGAGGCTTATGGGGTGGAAGAGGCGACGGCTCAACTCTACTGTGCAGATGACAATACGCACACATCGGCTACGGGTGCCATGCTTTTTGCACGCTTGGTGGCACAAGATATGGTGCGTCAGGGTATTCTTGCAGAGTATGTCAATGCCGAGGCTTCTATTATTGTAAATCCCTCTGCAATAGATTTCGGCAGAGGCTATCCCAATGCCGTGAAGACCTACGAATGTACCGTTATGGGTATGGACCTTGTGCCTGCCGAGGGTAACATTACCATTTCGGCTACGGAGCCGTTTACTGTCAGCGCCGACGGTGTCGCATTCCAATCTTCTATCGATATTCCTTACACCGACGGTGCTCTTGCCCTTACGCGCTTCGTTGTAAAAGGCGTAGGCTCGGAGGCCGGTATCTTGGAGGGTGTGCTGACGGTTACCAACGGTAATGTGGAAAACTCTGTACCCATGACCTTAGAGGTGGTAGACCTTACAGACGGTGAGCCTTTCAGCGTTTTCTGGGACCTCTCGAAAACCTCTGATTATGTGGCCGAAGGCCCTGTTACGCCGGTAGCCGAGTCGTGGAGCAAGATGTATGCCAAGAGTTATGCTTCGCCCGGAAGCGATGTTGTGTGGCCCGAAGAGAGTGGCATAGAGGCAGGTTACAAAACGCAACGCAACTGCATAGAGGGCGATGTGTGGCCGGCCGGAGAGATTGATGCCGTGAGCGACCGTTACATACAGTTTGGGGTTACGGCCAATCCCGGCAGCGAGATGACGGTAGATACGATAGGTATATATATCGGCGGTTCGGGTGGCAGCGGCATGATTTGGCGTGTAGAGTATTCGATAGAGGAAAATTTTGCCAATCAGATGGTTATATCGGAGAATCTTAAAAACGCCAAGAATACGATGTATGCCATCGAGGCGGTACCTATGGTGAAAGTTCCCGCCGGCAAGACTCTTTTGTTACGTATCTATCCGTGGTACAATGGCGAAGCTACCGGTAAAACAATATGTCTCTCCAACTTATATATCGGAGGCGTGGTATCGGCAACGGGTGCTGTTGAGACTCCTCGTCGCGAGAATAACTTGCGATATGAAGGCACGACATTGCGCGGTGAGGCCGGAGTGGCATTGACGGTTTATAACCTGGCTGGTGCATGTGTTGCTTACGGAACGGGCGACCTTGACCTGCATGCCTTGCCGCAAGGTGTATATGTAGCCCGTAGCGGTGAAAACACGCTTAAAGTAGTTCGTTGATCAGTGTCACGGGACAAAGCTACCCGGCATTACAAGCCGGGTAGCTTTTTGATTGAATCTCTTATTTCTAATAATATATTATTCATTATAAACTATGCACAAAAAGATTTTATTGGCTGCCCTGGGCTGCGTGGTTATTACCATGGCTTCCCGTGCCGATGAGCGGTTGCTCTATTACTCGGGATTCAATGAGGGTTGGACTACGACCGGCTACAATTATGATGCAGCACCTGTAACGCAGGTAACTGATTTCTCCAACGAGGAGTTTACTTTCAGTTTCGAGAATGTACGTATTGTAACCGATGGTACTACTGTACAAGAAAATACAAAAAATCCGGTGCCCGATATGACGGTGGGGTATCTTATGAGTAACAAGTCGGAGGCTACGATTACCCTGTCGGCTCTCCAATCTATCACTCGCATTGTTTACAATCACGCGGCTACCGGTGATGACCGTGGCTGGGGTATGAAGGTGTCGGTAGATGGCGGTGCCTCGTGGGATGTCGTGTATAATACGCTTATCGTAGGTAATGCCCGCGCCGGTGTGAAGGTGGAGGTGGATGTTACGGCCAAACTTGCCGAGCTGGGCAAACAGGCAGGCGATGCCGGCGTTATGCTCCAATTTTATAATATGAATACAGGTTCTAACGCCTATATGGCCGACTTGTGGATTTACGGAGAGTATGTCTCGACCGAGCCGCAAGTTTCGCTTACCACAGCGTTAAATATAGAGGGCGCCGGTGTAATAACGGTTACACCGCCTGCCGACAGCTATGACATCAATACGACGGTGAATTTGAAGGCCGAGGCCAATTTCGGCTATGAGTTTGCCAACTGGACAGATGCTACAACCGGTGAGAAGCTCTCGACAGAGGCTTCGTTTGAGCTTTTGCTCGATGCCGATAAGTCGGTGATAGCCAACTTTGAGATGCTCGATTTATATAAAATAACGGTCAATACCTCGTCACGAAATGGTAAATATACCATCTCTCCCGAGCCCGACAACGGTTATCTTCCTGTGGGAACAGAAGTTACTTTGACGGCCATAGATACTCGTGTGGCTACCTTTACCGGATGGGAAGATGGTACGACCGAAAAAGTGCGCAAGCTCACGATTGCCGGCGATACCGAAGTGACGGCTAATTTTGTTGAAGAGGATTTCATTGTGGGTTGGGACTTCGACCCCGAGCCTGCCGACCGTAATGGACAGGCTGCCTATTATTATTCAGCGGCTGCCAACAGGGGTATGTTCCGCATGTATTTGGCCGACGGAACCAATCGTGCGTGGTTGAATAATCAAAGATTGGGCAAGAGATGTGTTCTCAAATGGGCTACAGATATTGCCGGTGACAACCGTTATTTCGAGGCTACGTTCTCTACCAAAGATTATGAAAATGTGAAGGTCGAGTCGGCGATGCTCATGGGCAGCTACTCGTATTACGAAACGCAAACGATGCAATACTCTGTCGATGGAGTTGAGTTCCACGACCTTGCTTCTGTAAGCTATGGGACTGCCGAGGCTTGGTATCCGTTGAATGCCGAACTGCCTGCCGAATGCAACGACAAGGAGACGGTATGGATTCGTTGGATAAGCACGGGCAATATCTTGGGCTCGGGCAATGACGGAACAGGTGTGACCGACATATATGTTTTTGCCGACCCCATAGTTGTTTATGACCCCGTAGCTCCGGCCGTAATAGCCACTACGCCTGCCCAAGGCAGTAATACGGCATCGGCATCGGGTACGATAACGTTTACCTTCGATAAGAAGATAGTTCTGGCAGACGGTGAGTTCCCGGTATTGCTCAATGGCGAGACATTGACTCCTCGTGTGGTTTCCAATTCGTTGGTGTTCAATTATTCGGGTCTCGATTATGATACTCCTTACACCGTGACGCTGCCTGCCGGTATGATTGTAAATGCGTCGGGCGTTGCTACGGCCGAGGATATTGTGCTCAACTTTACGACGATGAGTCGTCCTGTTCCCGACAAGCATGTGTTCCATGCTATTGTCGACGGTTCGCTGGCGGCTACCGTTCCGGCAACTGATGAGGCGATAGGACAGTACAAAACTATTTGGGAGGCCATAGAGGCTGCTCCGGCCGACCGTACCGAGCCTTGGCTCATTTTCATCAAGAATGGCTATTACAATGACCCCAACGGCGACCCGAAAGTTATTGCCGAAATGAATCAGACAAATAAGGAGTTCTATTATACCGATGCGGCATCGAACCAGACTGCGACCACCGCGACATCTACGCCCGGTAACATCCTCTATGTTTATAAGCCGTATATACACCTGATAGGACAAGACCGCGATGGCGTTGTTATCGCGCAAGACCGTGTTTCGGGCGGCGACGTAGATGCCCCCGAGAAACACTGGTATGATGTCTCGAACTCGGCTACCTTGGTAGTGATGGCAAACGATTTCTATGCCGAAAATCTTACGATAGATAACGAGTGGTGGACGGTGAACCGCGAGGAGGGTCCGCAGGCTCTGGCGCTCTATGTGGAGGGTGACCGTGTGACTTTCAATAACTGTAATATCCGTTCTTACCAAGATACCTATCTTTCGCCCAAGACGCGCAACCGCAATGAGGGCAACACGGCCGCCGCAGGTAGCGCGGTGTATCACTATCGTGACCGCAATTTCTTCAATAACTGTATGATTGAGGGTGCTGTCGACTTTATATACGGCGGCGGCGATGTCTACTTCGACGGTTGTACCATCAACGTAGTGCGTAACTCGGGCGGTTATATTGTCGCTCCGGGACACTATGACGACTTGACCGACCTGACCGGCGAAACAAACTGTACACGTTGGGGATATGTATTTAAGAATACTCTTATTACAGCCCCGGGCAACCCGTTGGAAACGCAGGTTTGGTTTGGCCGTCCGTGGAATAACAGTCCTGTAACGGTATTTATCGATACTGAGTGCCATGTCAATACCTATGAGGGCTTGTGGTATGAACGCATGGGTGGCATACCGCGTCTGTGGGCTGTATATAATATGTGGAATGCCGACGGTGAGCCGATGAATACCGAATCGCGCGCCACTTATTACGACCGCGACGGCAACGAGTATAACACGACCAAAAACTTCCTTACCGATGAGGAGGCTGCCCAATATACGATAGAAAATGTATTGTCGGGCGATGGCAGCGACCATCCGGCTGTGGGTAAGTGGAATCCGCTTCCGGTTATAGAGAAGGCTGCAACGCCTGCCATGTTGGACCACTATTTTGTAGATAATCGGATGCGCATAGAGTGGGAGGATGACCAGTATGCCATCTGTTATGTGGTGAAGATTGGCGGCCAGGTAGTGGGAATTACTACCGATAATTCGTTTGAGCTGACGTATACGGTCCCTGCTGCTCCTGTGTATGGGGTAGCGGCTGCTGATGCCGACCCGAATGAGCTGAGTGTGCAATCGGTCAACGAGTATGGCGCTTTGAGCGATGCTGCCACTACACAGATTTCTTGGCCTACTGCGGTAGAGCGGCATGAGGTAACGGGTATTTCGGTCTTTGCTGCCGGCAACACGGTGTATGTGCGTGGTATTGGTGAGAATACCGATATTACGGTTTACGATATGTCGGGCCGGGTGGTAAGGAGTATCTCTTGCGACCGCAATGTGTCGTTCTATATGCCGGACGGCAATTACATCGTGAAGGCTGCCGATAGGGTAGTGAAGGTGAATGTCCGCTAAGGCTTTCTGACGTGAAAAGATATTGATTTTCGTCCTTATATACGAATAATTTGTAGGGGCTATACCACGGGATGTGGCATAGCCCCTGTTTTTTGATAAGACAGGAGTCGGCTCGGCAAAGCCTGCACTTGAAAACTTTGTTTCCGCCGGTCTCTGCGCTCGCCTTTCACTATCTTTACATAAGATAGGCTGCGGCTCGGCAGAGCCGGAGCTTGAAAACTTCGTTTTCGCCGGTCTCTGCGCTCGCCTTTCACTATCTTTGGATAAGATAGGCTGCGGCTCGGCAGAGCCGGAGCTTGAAAACTTCGTTTTCGTTTGGCTCTGCGCTCGCCTTTCGCTATCTTTGGATAAGATAGGCTGCGGCTCGGCAGAGCCGGAGCTTGAAAACTTCGTTTTCGTTTGGCTCTGCGCTCGCCTTTCGCTATCTTTGGATAAGATAGGCTGCGGCTCGGCAGAGCCGGAGCTTGAAAACTTCGTTTCCGCCGGTCTCTGCGCTCGCCTTTCGCTATCTTTGGATAAGATGGGATGCGGCTCGGCATAGCCCGCACTTGAAAACTTCGTTTCCGCCGGTCTCTGCTCTCGCCTTTCACTATCTTTGGATAAGATAGGCTGCGGCTCGGCAAAGCCTGCACTTGAAAACTTTGTTTTCGTTTGGCTCTGCGCTCGCCTTTCACTATCTTTGTCGGCACGGTTTTTGACGACGGCTGTATGGTGGCCGTTGCAATCTTGTAAATGTATATAAGTATGGAAGTGAAGAATGCCCGTTTTGTTATCAGTAATACCGATGTAAGCAAATGTCCCGATACCGGTATGCCCGAATATGCCTTTATAGGCCGTTCTAATGTGGGCAAATCGTCGCTTATCAATATGCTTACCGGCCGTAAGTCGCTTGCTATGACTTCGGCAACACCCGGGAAAACTATGTTGATAAACCATTTTGTGGTCGATGATAGTTGGTACATAGTGGATTTGCCCGGTTATGGTTATGCACGCCGTAGCAGAGAGGCTCGCGGGGATATAGAGCGTATCATAAAGGAGTATATATTGAGGCGCGATGCTATGACTTGCCTCTTCCTGCTTATTGATTGCCGTCATGAACCGCAGAAGATAGACTTGGAGTTTATCGACTTTTTGGGCGAGAATGGCGTGCCGTTTGCGCTGGTATTTACCAAAGCCGATAAGGTGACAAAAACGGCGCTCGCGCGTAATGTTGAGGCGTATAAGGCCTTGTTGCGAGAAACGTGGGAGGAGCTCCCGCCTTTATTTGTCACTTCGTCTGAGGAGAAAACGGGGCGCGAGGAGCTTCTTGATTATATAGACATGATAAACCGCTCGTATGCTCGCTGATTTGTCGTCGTACAGGTGTATTGTGTCGTCATTATGATTATTTTTGCAAGGAACATAGTATTATAATAAAATGATTACCGAACAACAAAAAGAGTGGATGAGGGAGGCGATAGCTCTCTCTGTGGAAAATATAGATAACGGTGGCGGGCCTTTCGGCGCAGTGATTGTAAAGGACGGTGTTGTGGTGGCCCGCGGTGCAAACCGCGTTACGGCCGATAATGACCCGACGGCTCATGCCGAGGTGTCGGCGATACGCCAGGCGGCGCGGAATTTGGGAACCTTCGACTTGTCGGGGTGTGAAATATACACGTCGTGCGAGCCTTGTCCTATGTGCCTGTCGGCTATCTATTGGGCTCATATAGACCGTATTTTCTATGCCAATACGCAGTATGATGCCAAGGAGATAGATTTCGACGACTCCTTTATATATACGCAGCTTTCGCTCGACCCGGCTAAGCGTTCTATTCCTGCGGTGCGTGTGCTGGGTGATGAGGCTATTGCGGCTTTCCGTAAATGGCAGGTGAAAGAGGATAAAATAGCTTATTGATTGAATATATTAATCTCTGACAGATTATGGCAAACTGGTTTGAATGTAAAGTAAAATATGATAAGATGCTCGAAAACGGGCTCCAAAAGAAGGTGACGGAGCCTTATCTGGTGGATGCGCTCTCGTTTACCGAGGCCGAGGCCCGCATTATCAAGGAGGTGCAGCCCTTTATCTCGGGCGAGTTTTCGGTATCGGCTGTTAAACGTGCTAATTACAGCGATGTCTACTATGATGCGAGGGGCGACAAATGGTATAAATGCAAGATTTGTTTTATTACCCTCGATGAGAAAAGCGGCATGGAGAAACGTACGGCTACGTATATCTTGGTGCAAGCGGCAGATTTTGCTACGGCTCTCGATAACCTGAATGCTTGCATGAAGGGGACAATGGCCGACTGGGAGGTGAACTCTATTACGGAGACTCTGCTCCTCGACGTATATTCTTATGGGGCTTCTCTTCCCGATGCCCCGAAAGCGCAATCTCCCGAGAAGGAGGTGCCTCTGTCATGAGTTCGCTTGTAGCAGAGCATCTCGATAGGGTGCGCCGCTCGTTGCCCGAGGGTGTGACGTTGGTGGCGGTATCGAAGTTTCATCCGGCCGAGGTGTTGCTCGAAGCCTATCACGCCGGGCAGCGTCTTTTCGGGGAGAGCCGTGTGCAGGAGTTGGAGGAGAAGCGCAAGGTGTTACCGGCCGATATCCAATGGCATTTTATTGGCCATCTGCAAACCAACAAGGTGCGTTATATAGTCCCTTATATATCGCTGATACATAGTGTCGATAGCGTGAAGCTGCTCGCTGAGATAGAGCGTCAGGCGGCTCGTGTCGGGCGGGTGGTAGATTGCTTGTTGGAGGTGCATGTGGCTGCCGAGGAGACGAAGTATGGATTCTCGCCTGATGAGTCTCTTGCTTTTCTCGCGGATTTTCATCCCGAGGAGTATCGCCATGTTTCGATTCGAGGATTGATGGGCATGGCCTCGAATACCGATGATGAAGTCCGCGTGGCTGCCGACTTTGCTACGTTGAAGGGGCTTTTTGATGCGGCGCGTTCTCGTTTCGGCTTGCCTCGTTTCGATACGCTCTCTATGGGGATGAGTCACGATTACGGGATAGCTGTGCGCGAGGGGAGCAATATGGTGCGTGTGGGTACTACTATCTTTGGCGACAGGCAGTATTAGGCCGGGGTGCGATACCGGCGATTTCGGGAAATGTCAGTAAAGAGGGTGGGCGGTATGATGCTTTCAGCCGAAGTATTCGTCGTCTTCCTCGGGCAGGTGAATGATGAGGGTTGTGGCTCCTATCGTCACGATGTCGCCGTCGCGAAGTCGGGCCCGGTCGCGGTCGCCGAGAATCTCTTGTCGTAAGAAGGTGCCCGTAAGGCTGGGATTGTCGCGCAGTGTATGCGTGAGTGTGTTGCCTTGTACCTTTACGTTGATGATGCAGTGGCGGCGGTCCATACTCATGTCGCCGCTTTCTATGGCAATATCGGCTTCGCTGCCCGGAGAGCGTCGCCCGATGATGTTGTCGCCCGGTTTCAGTCCGAAAGTCTGACGGTAACAGAAGCTGTTTTCTACCACCGTGATATATCCGTAAGGGAAGGAGTGCTCTTCTTCGTTCATCTCGTTTATTTCATCGATGGAGAGAGAGAAGTGTTTGCGGCACTCGGGGCAGGCAAATGAGATGTTTTTCGCTCCTTTGTAACGTGTCTCGTCAAAAGTGAACTTGTGCTCGCATTTGGGGCATACTATACGTTTCATATCGTTTCGGTTAAGAGTGGCAAAGGTACACCATTCTTTGTATCTCTCAAAATTATACGGCTCCAAATCCTTATCTGGGGCGTGTGAAATGGGACTGTGAGGTGATGGGCGGCGCGACGAGCGACGCCGTCAAGTGCAGGGGTGAAAAAGTGTAATGACAGGGCGGTGCCGGGTGTGTACAATAAATCTGTTTTTTTGTCGTTTTCTAAGTAAGAAGTGCCGATGGGTTATATAAATATGTTTTGTAACATAAACCAAAAGGGGGCTGGCGTTAAACGATGTGAAATCATGTTGTGTAATTGCTTTTGAGCGCGAGAAAATGTATTTGGTATTTTTTTTACTCAAAAATAAGTCCTAAATTTGCCCCTCGAACTGAAAAACCTTTGATAAATGAAAAACTCCTGTGAGAATGTATAACACCACAAGGAACAAACAATGTACAGGATGTATTGAACGACCGGTTTCCCCTGTTCGGCCATGCTGATGAAAAACAAGAAAAACCAAATATTAATCAAAATAACACTTAAAAAACAACACTAAAAAATTTATTATGGAAACTAAGACAGTGAAGAAAGCAGCGACGAGAAAGTCGAATGTTATCGGAGTCAAGAGTCCTATCTGGGTTATCTTGATATGCGCCGTTGCCGGTTTTTGTTTTTATCAATTTGTTTGCGGTGATCCCTCTCGTTTTGCCGATGGTGACCCTGTAAACGGACATCCTCTGAATGGCGACCTTCTCGCTACAGTGTATAAGGGCGGTTTCATCGTACCTATCCTTATGACATGTCTTCTTACCGTAGTAGTTCTTTCAGTAGAGCGTTTCATCGCCATGATGAGTGCCGACGGTAAGGGTAATACGACAAAGTTTGTTGCCGAAATCAAAGCTGCTCTCGAAGCAAATGACTTGGCTAAGGCTAAGGCTCTTTGCGAGAAAAAGAAAGGCGTTGTTGCAAGTGTTGTAGCATCGGCTCTTATCAAATATGAGCAAGTAGAAACAGACAGCTCTTTGTCGAAAGAAAAGAAACTCGAAGCTATCCAAACGCAACTCGAAGAGGCTACGGCTCTCGAAATGCCGGCTCTCCAACAAAACCTCCCCATCATCGCTACGCTTACCACACTGGGTACGTTGCTCGGTCTTCTCGGTACTGTGTTGGGTATGATCCGTTCGTTTGCCGCTTTGGCTTCTGGTGATGGCGCTACCGACTCGCAAGCTCTTTCGACCGGTATTTCTGAGGCCCTCGTTAATACCGCTACTGGTATTGCTACCGGTGCTCTCGCCGTTATTTCTTATAACTACTTCTCCAATAAGATCGATAACCTTACTTATGCTATCGACGAAATTGGATTCTGCATTGTAAACGCATACGCAAAAACCCATTAATTTTTTGATCACTCAGCTTAAAGAAAGGACTTTGTAATATGGCAAAGGTAAAAGTAAAAAAGAAGAGTACGCTCATCGATATGACCGCGATGAGTGACGTTACTGTGCTTCTGCTTACTTTCTTCATGCTGACGTCTACATTCGTTCAACAAGAACCGCAACAAGTTGTAACGCCTTCGTCGGTTTCGGAATTTGAGATTCCCGAAAGGGATGTTCTCGAAATTCTTATCGAGCCCACCGGTAAGGTGTTTATCGGCCTTGATAATACGTTCGACCGCGAGAATGCGCTTAACGAAATGTTGAAAGTGCATCCTGAGGTGCAACTTACGGAGGCTCAGAAAAATACTTTCCGCCTCTCGGATTGGTTCGGTGTGCCGATGAAAGACTTGCCCCAGTTCCTCAATCAACGATTCGAGGACCAAGCCAACGACTTGAAAAATTGGGGTATTCCTTGTGATAGTACCGATAACCAATTCAAGGATTGGGTCGATTTCGCTACACGATGCGGTAGCCAACGAATGAGAGATAGTGAGGAATATGCAGCGCTCGATAATGACCAGAAAAAACTCAAAATCATTATCAAAGCTGACCGCCATACTCCTTACGATGTCGTGAAAAAAGTAATGGATTCGTTACAAGAGATTCGTCAAAACCGTTTTAGTCTAATAACTACCTTAAACCAAGGCGAATAAGCCGGTTGTTTGAGTCATTAATTCATTTATATTATGGCAGAAGTAGAAGTAAAAGATAACGACGGTAAAAAGAAAAAAGGCGCGCAGAAGAAGATGAAAATCCACGTGGACTTTACGCCTATGGTGGATATGAACATGCTTCTGATTACATTCTTCATGCTTTGTACGACTATGACAGAGAGCCGTACCATGGACTTGGTAATGCCTAGTAAAGACGCCGTAACGGAAGAAGAACAAAGTAAACTGAAAGCTTCGGAAGCTATTACGATATTGCTTGGTGACAATGACGAGGTATTCTACTATTTGGGCGAGCCCAACTATAAGGATTATACCTCGCTGACGCAGTCGTCTCTCGACCCTGCCGATCCCAACGGTATCCGTGCTTTGCTGCTGGAGCGTAACGAAGAAGTTATCGGTCTCGTTGATGAGGCAAACAAGGACTTTGAAGCAGCTCAGTCTGAGGTAAAAGCCCGTAGACTCTCAAAGAGCCAAACAGAAGAGGAGATAAATGCGTTGATGGAGACCCGCGACGAGGCAGTTCGCGAAGCTAAGAAGCTCAAAGGTGCCCCGATGGTGGTTATCAAAGCCAAAACCTCTACTACCGATAACGAGTATGTAAATGGTCCCGGTGCTACCTATGAGAGCCTGGTAGACGTCCTCGACGAGATGATTGTGTGCAGTGTAGGTAAGTATGCTGTTGTGGATATGACCGACGGCGACCTTTTCCTCATTGGCAACTTCAAGACGAATGGCGAACTGGCTGCATCGAGCGATTTTGGAGCAAAATAGTAACCTAATTCTCACGACTAATATTTAGACAAATTATGGCAAGCATAGATTTGAATTCATCGAAGTGGTGCGAATTAGCGTTTGAAGGCAAAAACAAGAAATTTGGCGGTTATGTAATCCGTCAAGAAATCGGAAAACGCCACCTTATCGCTATCGTAGCTTCGATTGTGGCTCTTGCGTTGGCTTTCATTATACCTGCCCTTATAGATAAAATCCCTAAGGAGAAGGATGCTGCAATAGATTTTACAGTTACCGAGGTAGAAATGGCCAACCTTGAAGACCAGGAAATAGAAAAGAACGAAGATATTCAACCTATCGTGGAAGCTCCGCCGCCACCGCCGTTGAAGAGCTCTATCAAATTTACAGCTCCCGTCATTACTGCCGACGAGAATGTAAAAGAGGAAGAGGAGATTCGTACGCAGGACGAAATGGCACAGAGCAATATCAACATCTCTATTGCCGATGTAGAAGGTGTAGATACCGAAGATGCTCAGGATATTGCTGACTTCCGCGAAGTAATTGCCGAACCCGAGCCCGAGGAAGAGAAGGTTTATGATGCAGTAGAGCAGATGCCTCAATTCCCCGGTGGAGATGCCGAGCTGATGAAATACATCTACGACAACCTCCGTTATCCGGCTGTGGCCCAAGAGAACGGCATACAAGGACAGGTACTCTTGCGTTTCGTTGTATCGCGTACGGGTGCTATCGAGAATATACAGGTACTCCGCAGTCCCGACCCCTCACTTGCCAAAGAGGCTGTTCGCGTATTGCAAGGTATGCCTAAGTGGATTCCCGGTAAGCAAAATGGTAATGAAGTGCCTGTGTACTTTACGCTTCCCGTCAAGTTCAAGCTTATGTAATTTCTCATGTGCTTAGCACATCAGATACTCTTACTATCCGCAACCTATTATCTCGTATATTAGGTTGCGGGTGTTTTTACAACCCCATTCATTAGCATAGGATATTATGGTAAGATACGGACATTACGACAGCAATACATCGCAGGACGACGGCGATAAAAAGCCGCGCCTTTCGCCTTTACGGCTGACAATGGGCATTATTATGGTGGCAATCTATCTTGCCATGGCCTACGCCCTTCTTTTTACGACCCTTTTTGCATACACCGTTCCGTTGTGGGTGAGGTATGTTATGGGTGCAGTCTTTTTCCTGTATGGTATCTATCGCGGGTATCGCGTATATAAAGGTAATAAATAATTATCCTGTAATTTATGAGGCAAATTTTATCCGTTTCTATCTTTCTGGTTATACTGCTCTCTTTGGCGGCATGTTCGTCGCAAGGAGGTGTAGATCGCCGCATGTACGAGGGCGATATCGAGTTTTTGTGCGATGAGTCGTTTTTCAATGTTCTCGACCAGCATGTTTTTGTCTTTACGCGCTCCAATCCCGGTGCATACATATCGGTGGCACCGGTCAGCGAGGCAGATGCCGTAAAGGCTTTGCTCGATGATAGCGTACGCCTTATTGCCATTTCCCGGGAACTTACTGCGGCAGAAAAAGAGGCTATCGTTCAGAACCGCCTCGAAAGCCGTTCTACGCACGTGGCGGTAGATGCTGTGGCGTTTGTTGTCAACAAGCAGAACCCCGACTCTGTTTTTACGGTCGATGATATTCGTCGTGTGATGACGGGAGAGGCCACGCAATGGGACCAACTATTCTCCGGTGCAAGCCCCGACCGTATTCAGGTAATTTTTGATAATCGCCATTCCGGTACGGTGCGTTACGTAATAGATTCTATATGCGCACCCGCGAAACTCTATCCCGGCGTTTCGGCCGTAGAAAACAGCCTGGAAGTTATCCGTGAGGTGAGCCGTCGTCCCAATGCCATAGGCGTGATAGGTGCCGCATGGATTGAGGCACGAGACTCTGCCGGCATTGACGTGCGCGAGCTTGTTGCCCCCGTGCGCATCAAAAAAACAGCCGATGCGCAACCCTTCGGGCCCTTCCAAGCCTATATAGCATCGGGCGATTATCCTTTTTTTAGGTCAATTTATATGATAAAAACTGAAACATATAACGGTCTTTGCACGGGATTTACTATATTTGTAGCCGGACAGCGGGGCCAGAAGATTTTTGAGAAAACCAATATCTCTCCCGCTCGCATAGAAGAACGCGTTATAAACGTGTCGGATGGATTTTAATAGATAACTAAATATTGTTTATGAAAATGAGAATCAAATTCTTAACTGTTTTAGCCGCGGCAGCTTCCGTATGGGGCTGTGCATGGGCAAATGATTATACCGATGGTATAGAATACTTCAAGGCCGACCAGCCCGATAATGCACGCACCATTTTGGAGCGTACTATCGATGAACCCACCACTAATAAATCGGAATCTTATTATTATTTGGGTGAAATAGCTTTCTTGAACAAAGACTATACCAAGGCAGCAGAATATTATGCAAAGGGTCTCGAAGCCGATCCTGAAAATGTATACAACCTCATAGGACAAGGAAAGTTGCAATTAAGCACCGACAAAAAGGCTGCTGAAAAAATCTTCAAGGAGGCACTCAAAAAGAACAAAAAGAATGCCGGTGTAAACCTTGCCATAGCCAAGGCATACTATGAGACAGCCGTTCCCGGATATGAGAAGTATGTCGAGAATGCCCGCAAGGCCGATAAGACTTTCCCTGATATTTACATTTTTGAAGGCGATATCTTGGCCGATCAAGGCCGTAACGGAGATGCTTGCGGTTATTACGAAATGGCTATCAATTTCGACCCCAACTGCGTAGAGGCATATGTGAAATATTCACACATGTACTTCGATATAAATCCTGAAATGGCAATCGGCAAGCTCGAGGAGCTTCTCCAAAAAGCACCCGATTCGGCCCTTGCACAACGTGAGTTGGCCGAGGCATACTATAAGAACCAGCAATATACCAAAGCTGCTTTGGCATACGAGTCTTATGTGGCCAATCCCAATCACTTCGTAGAAGACCGTGCACGCCTTGCTACGCTCCTCTTTTACAGCAAGCGTTTCAATGAGTCTTACGATTTGGCTAAATCTATCTTGGCAAACGAGCCCGACAACTTCGTACTCAATCGTGTTATCCTGTATAACCTCTACGAGTTGAAACGTTTTGAAGAGGCAAAAGATTTGGCTGCCAAGTTTTTCGCACTTCCTACCAATGTGCGCCACGCATTCCTTTCGCGCGATTTCGAGTGCTATGGTGATGTGCTTATGGAACTCGATGACCCCCAAAATGCAGTGAACAACTTTTTGAAAGCCTATGAAATGGATTCGACCAACATCGAACTCCTCAAAGAGATAAGTAGCGCTTACGAGGCTGCCCAGGACTATCCCCTTTCTATCAAGTTCTATTCGCAGTATATGGATAAAGCCTCAGAGAACTTGCGTGTAATGGATTATTTCCGTTTCGGACAAACTTGCTATCGCGTAGGTATGGCCGATACGGTAGCCGGAGAATCCTATCTGATGAAGGCCGATACCCTCTTTGCAAAAGTTATCGAGGCAGCTCCCGATAATTACCTCGGCTATATGTGGCGTGCACGTGCCGCTGCCGGACGTGACCCCGAGACAAAGTTGGGTACTGCAAAACCCTATTATGATCAGACGGTAGAAGTGCTTAACCAAGACTCGACCAACCTCTCTAAGTCTCGTGTAGCTGCCTACATAGAAAGCTATCGTTATCTCGGATATTACAACTTCCTCAAAGCATATAGCGAAGAAGCTGTACAAAATCCTGCAAAAGCCAAAGAGTACAAAGACAGTACACGTTTATACTGGAATAAGATGCTCGAATTCGATCCCGACAATATCGATATTCAAGAAGCCCTGAAAACTCTTTAAGCCTGCATATAATATATAATAAAAGAGAGAGGGCAGTCGCCCTCTCTCTTTTATTATATATAACCTCTACTCCCGCCGCGAGCGAGCTACCGCCGTTGCCCGACGAGAGCCAGTTGCCACCCTTTGCCCCCGGCAATGAGGGCGGAAATCCCACCGACGACCTGCCTTTCTAAGGAAAGGGGAGAAAAAACGCCGGGAGGCGGGCCTCGCCCGGTTCCGATGTAACCGGTTGAAACAAAACAAGTTTTACGGATGCGGAAAAACGGGGCGAAAATTTTTTGAAAAAAAACATGCGAAAAAGCTTGCAAGGAACGGGAAGAGGTATTACCTTTGCACCCGCAACCCAAAAAAACGGGGACGCCAAAACGCCCCGGGGAGTTGCTGAGAGATCATTGAAAGCATGGTGAAAACCAGTAAAGATAAGCAGCA
>UQMR01000024.1 GCA_900542255.1 uncultured Porphyromonadaceae bacterium | reverse complement strand
GCGAAGACCGCAATTATATAAAGATTTCATTGCGCTCGCAGGGAAAATTCCCGGTAAACATCATTGCCGAGAATCATTTCAACGGCGGCGGGCATCTCAATGCGGCAGGCGGAGAGTTTTACGGCACAATAGAAGAGGCTGTAACCCGTTTCAAAGAGATATTACCTACATATTGTTTGCAAGATAAATAATCCAACAACAAGTAAAGATAGAAATGAAAGCAGTAAAATTTTTGACGTTTGTAACCTGTTTGTCACTCTGTAATATGCTTTACACTTCGTGCGACGATACCAAGTCTTACTCAGAGTTGCTGGAAGAAGAGAACGAAGCAGTAGACAAGTTTTTGGCGAATTATCAGGTCATTTATACCATTCCGGCCGATAATAATTTCGAGGTGGGTCCGTCGGCTCCCTACTACCAGATTGATGATGACGGGAATGTGTTTATGCAGGTCATAGACAAAGGCGATGCCGGCATGGCTTATGATAACGAAGTGATATATTTCAGATATTCGCGGTTGAATTTGCTTACCTGGGCCAGCGGCGGCGACCAAGTTCCGTCGGGAAACGACAGCAGCCTTGCATCGCCTCTCTCCTTCAACTTCAAGAATACGACTCTGGGGTCTACCACGCAATATGGAACGGGGATACAACAGCCTCTCTATTATCTGAACAAGAATTGCAGAGTCAATCTGCTTATAAAATCGAAGGCCGGTTCCAGCGAAGACCTCGTTTCGGTAACCCCATATCTTTATGACATAAGATATTTCCCGTCAAACATATAATACAATAATCTATAAAATCCGATATAATGTCACTGATAAAATCTATTTCAGGAATACGTGGCACTATCGGCGGAAAAGTCGGCGAGGGACTTAATCCGCTCGACATAGTGAAGTTTACGGCTGCGTATGCTACCTTTATAAGAAATAATACTCCTCTGGAAGGCAATAAGATTGTCGTAGGGCGCGATGCCCGTATTTCGGGAGAGATGGTAATGCACACTGTTGTGGGCACGCTTATGGGAATGGGATGGGATGTAGTATATATAGGAATGGCATCGACCCCCACAACCGAAATTGCCGTAACGGGCGAGAAAGCGTGCGGCGGCATCATCCTTACAGCCAGCCATAACCCCAAACAATGGAATGCACTGAAACTCCTCAATGAAAAGGGTGAGTTCCTGAATGCTGATGAAGGTGGCGAAGTGCTGAAAATAGCCGAGCAAGAGGCTTTTACCTTTGCCGATGTTGACCATCTGGGTAGGCTCATAGAAAACGACCGCTATGATGATATTCATATTGCACAAGTCCTTGCTCTGGCTCTGGTAGATAGGGATGCAATAGAAAAGGCCGACATTACGGTAGCCGTCGATTGTGTCAATTCGGTAGGAGGTATTGTTATACCCAAATTGCTGAAAGCACTGGGTGTGAAGAATATAATAGAGCTCAATTGCGAGCCTACCGGCCACTTTGCCCATAATCCCGAACCCATACCTCAGAATCTGGGAGAGATTTCGGCCGTGATGAAACAATCGAAAGCCGACGTAGGCTTTGTCGTAGACCCCGACGTAGACCGCTTGGCCATTATATGCGAGAATGGCGAGATGTTTGTCGAGGAGTATACGTTGGTTGCCGTTGCCGATTATGTATTGCAGCATACACCGGGCAATACCGTCTCTAATTTAAGCTCTTCACGTGCATTGCGCGATGTTACCCGCAAGTATAACTGCCAATATAATGCGGCAGCGGTAGGTGAGGTGAACGTCGTAGAGAAGATGAAAGAGACAGCGGCAGTTATAGGAGGCGAAGGCAACGGCGGCGTTATATATCCCGCTATCCACTACGGACGTGATGCCTTGGTGGGCATAGCACTCTTCCTGTCGCTCATGGCACATACCAAGAAGAGCGTGAGCGCATTGAAGGCAACATATCCTGCATACAGCATCATCAAACAACGCATCGATTTGACACCCCAAATAGACGTAGATGCCCTGCTCGTTGCCGTGAAGAAGGAATATGCAAATGAGGAAATAACCGATATAGATGGGGTTAAAATAGATTTCCCCGACGGGTGGGTTCACCTGCGGAAGTCGAACACCGAGCCTATCATACGAGTTTATGCCGAAGCGCATACCGAAGCTGAAGCCGAGAAACTTGCGGCCGGAGTTATGGAGATTGTAAAGAAGCTGACTCTTTGATAGCGATATTCCCCGATAAGTACGAGCTGTTTTCTCCGATAACAGCTCGTACTTATATCATTACAAAAGGGGATTCAGAGAACCTCTAATACCGAGATGTTGGTATTGGTCGCAGATGGGATAATGTATAATTTTGTGCATAAAATATAACGATGAGAAAAAAGAACAATCTGTCGTTTTATACGGCTGATATGAAAATGGCCGAGCTCGTGCAGTCGAACTATCAGCTGTTGTTGCTTTTACCTCGTTTTGGAATGGAACTTGGTGTGGGAGAAGATTCCATAACAGTGCAGTGCAAGCGACATGGAGTGTCGCCCGAGCTGTTTGTAATGATTTGTAATATTTACTCTTTTACCCATTACCGTCCTACGCCCGAAGAGGTAGAGACTGTCGATGTGGAGCAATTGTTGTCATACCTGTCGAGGTCGCACACATACTATATGGAGTCGCGCATTCGTCCCATCGAGCAATGCCTGAAAAATATTGCCGACCATTATGAGGCTCCGCAAGGCAATATTCTCATGCGTTTTTTTGCCGAGTATATACAAGAAGTGCTCAACCACTTTGAGTATGAGGAGAAGACGGTCTTTCCCTATATCCGCGATTTGCAGGAGTGTCGCAAGTTGCATCCCGAATACGACATAGAGACATTTGAAAAGAATCACAGCAACATAGACGACAAGTTGAGTGATTTGAAAAATATTCTAATCAAATATTTGCCCAACATAGGGATGGTTGCCGAACAAACAGAGTTATTATTCCAAATATTTTCTTTAGAAGATGATTTAAGTCGTCATACTTTTATCGAAGATGTTGTGTTGATTCCCTTGGTTCGACACATGGAAATACTAAGTCATGACAAGTAGCAAAACATATCGTATCGTTATCGTAGAGCCATATTCCATTATAGCCCAAGGGCTGCGGCTGATGATAGATGACATCAAAGGATTTGAGGTCAGTGCCATAATTGCCGATAGTCATTATATGGAGCGCATCGCCACATTTCGTCCCGACATAGTGGTCATCAACCCCACTGTACTGGATATGAAAAAACGGGGCGAGATAGACGAATTGGCTGCAAAAGTTCCGCAAGCGGCATTGGCGGCCCTCGTATATCAGTTTGTCGACCCCGAGATATTAAAATGTTTCAAAACGACCATCGACATTTCAGACAGCCGGGAAAAAATAGCCGTCAAACTGCGGCAGCTTTTGGATGCCGGCGAGCCATCGACTGAGTCGACAGAACTTTCGGAACGGGAGAAAGAGATTTTAGTTGCCGTAGCCAAAGGTTATACCAACAAAAGTATTGCTGAGCAATATCACCTCTCGATACATACGGTCATAACACATCGCAAAAATCTGACAAGGAAAACCGGTATCAAATCGGTATCGGGACTGACGGTGTATGCCATACTCAACAATCTGATAGATATTAAAGACGTAGAATAGTTTAGTAAAAACAACGATAGAGAAATGCGCTTATCCGAATTGAAAATAGGAAAGAAAGCTGTAATCGTAAAAGTTTTAGGTCACGGCGCTTTTCGCAAGAGAATCATAGAGATGGGATTTATCAGGGGGCAGGAGGTGACTGCCGAATTGAATGCGCCGCTGAAAGATCCTATCAAATTCAAGATAATGGGGTACGAGGTATCTCTTCGCCGCAGTGAAGCGGATTTGATAGAAGTCATACCCGAAGATGACGGAGAGGTATTGCCCGACGTGCCTTCGCACGGCACAACCGAAACCGAAGAAATCACACTGCAACAACAGGCCGAAGCAAAAAGCAGAACCATCAATATAGCCTTGGTAGGTAATCCCAACTGTGGCAAAACATCGCTTTTCAATGTCGCATCGGGAGCCAATGAGCACGTGGGCAATTATAGCGGCGTGACGGTCGATGCCAAAGCGGGATACTTCAATTACAAAGGTTATCGCATCAATATATCCGATTTGCCGGGAACATACTCCTTGTCGACTTACAGCCCCGAGGAGCTTTATGTGCGGCGATACCTCAATAACGAGACCCCCGATGTTATCGTCAATGTGGTTGTAGCCTCCAATTTGGAGCGGAATCTATACCTCACCACCGAGCTGATAGATATGGATTACAGCATGGTCATAGCCTTGAATATGTATGACGAGCTGGAAAAAAGCGGTGCCAAACTCGATTATCAGCTGCTGGGCGATATGATAGGCGTGCCTATGGTACCGACTATATCGCGTACCGGATGGGGGATAGACAAACTCTTCGATACGATTATCGAAGTGTATGAGCGCCGCAACAAATCGGTACGGCATGTGCATGTCAATTTGGGCCCTGTCATAGAGGAAGGCATAACGGAACTGAAAGATGAGCTGAAAGAGAGCAAGAGGCATTTGCAATTCTCTCCCCGATATTTGGCGATAAAGATGCTCGAAGGGGACAAAGAGGTGCGTTCGATGCTCGCGAGCGACGAGAATTTCGAACGCTGGAACACTTTGAGCGAAAAGAAACGCACCGAAATAGAAACCACGCTCCAAGAGGATATAGAGCAGGCCATTGCCAATGAAAAGTATGGGTTTATCTCAGGCGCCCTGCATGAAACCTTGCAAAAAGGGGAGCAGGAGGAGCGCAGTGTCACTCGCACCATAGATGCACTTGTAACCAATAGGGTGGTGGGTATACCCATATTTATATTCTTGATGTGGGTGATGTTTGAGGCAACCTTTGTTTTGGGTGCATATCCCGCCGAATGGATAGAGGCCGGCGTAGGGGCATTATGTGACTTATTGCATACCTATATGCCGGACGGACCGCTAAAAGACCTGCTTGTAGATGGCGTTATAGGCGGTGTGGGCAGTGTCATTGTTTTCTTGCCCAATATACTCATACTCTATTTCTTCATATCCTTGATGGAAGACTCGGGCTATATGGCGCGAGCCGCCTTTATCATGGATAAGGTAATGCACAAGATAGGGTTGCATGGCAAGTCGTTTATTCCTTTGATAATGGGCTTCGGTTGCAATGTACCGGCAATTATGGCAACCCGAACCATAGAAAGCCGCAGCAGCCGGTTGATAACAATTTTGATAAATCCGTTTATCTCTTGCAGCGCACGACTGCCCATCTATACACTATTGATTGGTACGTTTTTCCCCCTTCATGCAGGATGGGTATTTCTTGTGATATATCTGATAGGAATTTTAGTTGCCATAATAACGGCAAAATTGCTGCGCCGTTTCCTTTTCAAGAAAGAAGAGACGCCGTTTGTCATGGAGTTGCCACCTTATAGAATACCCACCGGTAAAGCTATCGCAAGACACATGTGGGGTAAAGCAGAACAATATCTGCGAAAGATGGGAGGTGTCATACTCATAGCATCCATTGCAATATGGGCGTTGAGTTACTACCCGCACCCCGACTCGCAACAAGAGCTTACTGCCCAACAGCGCACCGAGCAACAAGCCAATTCCTATTTGGGCCGATTGGGCCGCTTTATATCGCCTGTTATGGAGCCGTTGGGATTTAATTGGAAAGTAAGTGTCGCACTTATCTCAGGAACGGCTGCAAAAGAGTTGGTAGTAAGTACGTTGGGCGTCCTATACACCGGGGATGCTGACGAAACCGAGACGCTCTCGGAGAAGTTGTTACAGCCCGACCCCGTAACCGGACAGCAGGACTTTACGCCTCTGGTTGCTATCAGTTTCTTGGTATTTGTGTTGCTGTATTTCCCTTGTCTTGCATCGGTTATCGTGATAGCCAAAGAGGCCGGCAGTTGGAAGTGGGGCGCTTTTACCGTCTTGTACAATACGGCAGTCGCATGGCTGTGCGCATTCTTGGTCTTCCAGATAGGTTCACTGTTTATATAGATACATTATGTTTACAAACGACGTGCAACAAGTGATAGTCTACATTATCCTGGCTGTTGTGGCTGTATTGATAATCGTGGGTATTGTCCGCAAACTGTCGTCGAAAAACGCTTCGTGCGACATGGGATGCGGTTGTTGCTCGCAGAATGATTGTCCTGCTCGAAAAAATATTTTGGAAAAAGATAAAAATCATCGATGAAACATTGCATAATCAAATAAGTTGTATTACCTTTGCAACGCAAAAACAAAAGGTGCCTTGTCCGAGTGGTTAGGAGCCGGTCTGCAAAACCGTATACGGCGGTTCGATTCCGCCAGGCACCTCGATGAGATGGATATATGAAACACAGATATCCATCTTTTTTTATATCCGATAGTAATGCTAAATTATATACAAGGCGAACTGAATTTTTCTATTTTGTGCATATATATCCTTAAAATAAACATCCCCATACATAAATTGAAATCTTAATATATATATACAAACGATAAAAATGAAAGCGATAAAATTATTTTTACCAGTTGTGTCACTTCTTTTTATGGCAGCTTTGTCGAGTTGCAATAGAGAAGATGGTGGCAGATTGTTGTTAGGTTCGGATGACGCTGTAAAAAGGAGTGTTGTGAGTGAAGACGGACCGCGAGATGGCCAAAAACACCGGTCAAGCAGCAATTTCAGTACGAAAGGCATGAATAAAGGCAAGATATTGTGGACTTGCGAGAGCGATGATATTACGTTCGATGTCTATATCGATAAAACAGGTAGCGACGATGTCTTTGCAACGAGTTTGTTCAATACGGCCATTACCGATTTCATAGAGTCGGACAAACTCTATATTGCCAATCCGGCTAATGCAAAAGGCGATTTTACAATTACCTATGAGATAATAGAAGAGAACGCCGGTTATGTCTATATCACCAGTGCTGCTTCGCATCTTGATGGACAAGATCATCGTTCCAGTCAAAACTTCAATTTGGGCGATAGCAACCACTACTTGGTACAATGCCCCGATAGCGTAAGTTTCACGATAGAGCAGGATGTTACAGGTAGCGATAAAGTTGTTTATGAAAATGTGAAGAATGGTAGTATTATTCAAAACCATTTGACCAGTAACTTATACATATCCGACCCCACCGGCGCCAAGAGTGCGTTTATGGTTACATTCGTGCCTTATTTATATACAGGACGCGACTGGATGACACAACTCAGTGATGACCTATACCTTTATGAGCTTTCTATCCCGGGAACACACGACTCGGGTACAGGCGAATATGTTTCGGCCGGTATATCAAAATGTCAGAATTTCAGCATCCGCGAACAACTCTTGGATGGTATCCGTTATTTCGATATTCGTGTAGACGAGGAGTTGGATATACGTCATGGATCTACTGACTGCAAAATTGATTTCAGTGATGTGTGGAATGATTTTACGTCGTATCTCAACGAGCACCCCGGAGAAGTTATTATCATGCAGCTGAATAGTCACGACGATGATGATAGTCTTGCAGATCCTCTCAATTCTTATTTTACCAATTCTGTAATGTGGACAAAGAATTACATACCGAAGTTGGGTGAGGTGCGCGGAAAAGTAGTGCTGTTCAAGCGCATCAGAGATACATCGTATGGCGTAAATGTCCGTTCGGTATGGCCAGATGATGGCGTAGAAACTAACGGAAATAATGGTATTAATACATTCTATATTGAAGACCGTTATTTTGACACGGGTGAAGCAATACACGACACGGCAGAGAAGAAAAAAGTGGTCAGTGAAGCTATTAATGATGCCTGTAAAAACCTCGACAATGGCAAAATGTATATTATATTCAACAGCGTTGCCGGACGTGGCACACATACTCCTTGGGATTATGCATGGGGCGGTCTCGGTATAGATCCCGAAATGAATCCGTCTTTGAATAATATATTCAATGGTGTCGATACCAGTTACGTACAACGTCCGTTGCGTATAGGTACGATATTGCTCGATTTTTATAACAAACATGGAAATGATGATCCGCACCATCTTGTAGAGCGTATCATCAATTACAACTTCTCGACTCCGTTTATAAATATCTGAATCAGGTAGTCAGGGAATAATCATCAAATAGAGCGGTTGCACCAAAGATATTTCGGTGCAACCGCTCTATTCTTTTTTTAATATAACTCGTTATATGGAGGAATTTCTGTAAGGAAACGATACTTTCCGCTCACATAATCGACATGACAGCAATAGTGCGATAGCCCATTCGATAGCATAATATAGGGTACCCGGAAGTATATATTATAACGGACAGCCTGCTCGAATACCTTTTGTGAAACGGCTATATGGGGTGCCTTATACTCTATCAGAGCCAGCGGTTGGCCTTCGGCATCATATATAAGCGTGTCGCATCGCCGGCTGCGGCCGTTCAGGATCAACGATATTTCGTTTCCTATACGGCCGACGGGATAACCTTTGCCCCCTACGAGATAGGCTATGAAGTGCTGCCGTACCCACTCCTCGGGTGTGAGGGCAACATATTTGCGGCGCACCGTGTCCCATATCTGCACAGAGCCGTTATGCTGTTTGAGTTTATAGGCAAACGAAGGCAAATTTAGTTCTATCATGTGTGCCGTAAATTTGTTTGTTCTTAATTATATGACTAATTTTACCCAAAAATACATCAGTTACTCTTGTTTTGCAAGAATTATGGGCAATACAATGCTGCAATATGGCCAAAAACGAATCTAACAAATATCTCGATATTATAAGGCAGATACGTGCCAAAGACTTCAAGCCCATCTATTTCCTGATGGGCGAGGAGAGTTATTTTATAGACCTCATTACCGACGAGATAATAGCCAATGCCCTCAATGATGATGAGCGGGATTTCAATCAGACAATCATGTATGGAGCCGATGTTGCCGGCTACTCTGCCGTAGTAGGTATCGCCAAACGTTTCCCTATGATGGCACCAAGACAACTTGTCGTTGTAAAGGAGGCGCAGCAGATAGGCGACATAGATTTGTTGCACTATTATATCATGCAGCCGTCGTTGAGTACGGTCCTTGTCATCAACTATAAAAACGGTTCGTTGAAGAACAAGAAAATATTGAACGAGCTGGAAAAAACAGGCGTTGTATATGAGTCGAAGAAGCTGTATGAGAACCAGTTGATTCCCTTTATCACAGCATACGTACAGGAGAGGAAACTGACGATTGATATAAAAGCGGCGCAAATGTTGGCCGATTTCATAGGCAACGACCTTGTGAGACTTACCGGTGAGCTGGACAAGCTGCAACTCTCTATGGGCTCAGACAGCCGACATATCTCGCCCGAATGGGTCGAGAGCTGTGTGGGGGTGAGCAAAGATTTCAATAACTTCGAACTCGTCAACGCTCTTGCGGCACGCGACATATACAAGGCCAACCAGATTGTCAATTATTTCGAGAATAATCCTAAAAACAATCCGTTTGTAGTGACCGTAAGCGTGTTGTTTGCCTTTTTTGCCAATCTGATGATATGCTATTATGCCGCCGACAAGAGTGAGCGTGGTCTCATGCAGGAGCTCGGCCTGCGGGTTTCGTTTCAAGCCCGCAATTATCTCCTGGCCATGCGCAACTATAACGCATATAAGTGTATCGACATCATTGCGCTCCTGCGGAAATATGATGCACGGTCGAAAGGAATAGGCAACACCTCGAACGTAGGGGAGGGTGCGCTGCTAAGAGAGTTGGTATATAAGATACTGCACTGACAAAGAGGTCTCCGCGCGTTATTCAGCAGCGGCCTTTTACCAAATCCTAAACATGTAGGCGAGATTTATCATGAAGCCTCTGTTGGCCGACGAGCCGCTGAATATATCGGCTTTGCGGTTGCCGTATATATCTCCCAACCCGAAGTAATAGCGGCCTTCGAGAAGTATGATGTGGCGTTTCAGCCGCAATTCTACACCCACACCGCCGGTTATGCCGTAATCGAACCGGTTGGCTATCGGGAGAGTGTAAACCTCATTGATTCTGTTCTCCCCGTTAAATGTAGGCAGGTTATTGATGTCGAAGTCGGCTTTGGCATTATCGTGGTATAAGATGCCTATCTGAGGACCTATGTTGACGAACCCGCGCACGACATCGCTTCCAAAGTAGATATGTGCCAAGAAAGGAATCTCGATATAGTCGAGCGTGTGACGGTAGTGATAGGGGTCTTTTTCAAACTTTTCGTCCCATCCACGCTGTGTGAAGTTCAACTCAGCAATCAGTCCGAAGATATTCTCCTCGATATACCTAAACGTCAATCCGGTCGTATAGCCTACCCATGTATTCTGTTGTATCGATGGCGAGAATGCCATATTGGGAATGGTTACACCACCCTTGACACCAACCGACAATTCTCGGTCGAATGTAATGTCGCGTTGTGCCCAGGCTGTTGTCATACATGCCAACGCCATGATGACGCATATGCTTTTTAACTTCTTCATATAGATAGGTTTATTCTTTTATTTTCTCGGTTGTCATATAGGGCGTAAAGTGTATGAAGTAGAATGATTTGTTGATAAATCCACTCCAATTATTAATTCGTTCGAATCGGAAATCGGTTTGCAGGGCGTTGTCGCTTGGCGTCAGGTCGTAGTTGGAGAAATTCTTTCCGTTTTTAGCGACGGCCTGCAAGAAATACAGTCCGGTATCAAAGCCCAGCAGTCCATATTGAGGGCTGGCCTTAATCATCTCATCGTTATACCAATAATTGAATTTCAGGTCGAAGTTGAGCTTTTGGGCGTCGCCCGGGTCGGTATAGAAGCGTGAGAAGATATATGTGTCGAGTTTGTAGAATTCGTTGAGGTGGCTGTTGGCCTGTACAAGCCATCCGGGAAATCCAAACAGCGAAACCTTACATTGCGGATTATTATCTACAAATGTTGTCAATGACGACAGTATGGCATCGGGTACTTGTTGCTTGTTGGAAGTGGGAACAAATATAACCGATGCAGAATTATTTACCGCTTTTGCCAGGTCTTCCTGCGATAGCGTATTCTGATAGGTACAGGTGCGATAGGCGATGCCGTTATTGGTCAATTCGGCTTGCAGCAGCGGCACAAAATCGTACATCTCGGCAGAGTCGGCTGCATTGGATAGGAATATGACCTCGCGGTTATAGAATAATCTGATGAAACGTTCCGCTGTTTCGGCATACAGATACGAATGGGGGATGTTAGTCTGGAATACACGGGCATTCGTGTTTGCCTTTTCGTTTTTGATAGAGAACGTATTCACCACATTTATATCATATTGCGCACTGTAATCTGCAATAAGGTCTATCATTTCGTCATTGTCGGGGGCAATGATAAGGTCCATCGAAGAGATGACGCCGTTATTCAGTATATTCCTTACTTTGTTGAGAGAGCCCTCGGTATCGTAGGCATAAACATTGACCGAGAAACCTTGACGTTTCAGGCTGTCAACGGCGAGCAAAAAGCCTTGGTAATACTCGGTGTATAAGGCGGCTTTTATATCGGGTTTGTGTTGCAGCATAAACGGCAGGATAACCGCCACATTGATATGCTTGGCATTTTTTCTCTCGTAGATACGTGAGTATAGATCATTTATCTGCTCATCGGTGACAGTAGGCACGCTATGGCTTGTTACCTCTACTTTTTGTTCGGGAATATTTATCTTGTTACCTTTCTTGACGGTGCGCACTCCGGGATTGGCCTCTTTAAGGGCATCGACGGTTATATCGAATTTCTTGGCTATGCTATAAAGTGTCTCTTTTCGCTTGACGGTATATGTAACATATTGAGTTACAGACGTCGTGTCGGATACTTGTTCGAGCGTAGGTTCATCTTTATACGCAGCTGTCTGAGGGATTCTTATGACAGAGCCATCATATAGTCTGTTGGGCTTTATGCCTGGATTTGCCCGTAAAATATCTTCTATTCCGCAATTATATTGTTGGGCGATATGAAAGAGTGTTTCGCCCCTTACAATGGTGTGGAATGTATAATCGTTGGCATCGGCACTCTCTGTGGAGGCTGGTGCGGCTGTCGGCTCATTCCGGCGAACGGTAGGAGAGGTGGATGCCGACGAGCTTTTCTTTTGTATCTTCTGCGGAATGTTCAGTATAGCCCCCGCCTTTATATTTTGGGTCGTGCCGGGATTGGCTTCGAGTATGGCCTTGATTGTGACACCATACATTTTCGATATAGAGTAGAGCGATTCTCCGCGTTTGATGGTATGCCTGAAAGTAGATACCTCTTCGGCATCCGTATTATTTTCGTCGGCAACCGACTCGTTCCCGCTCCGGCTGGTAGGGATAAGTAGTATTTGGTCGAGTTTCAGGCCGTTTTTGGCAGAGGGGTTGTATTTGATAATCTCTTCCTGCGAGATTTCAAATTTATTGGAGATGGCATATAGGCCTTCGGCGCGCGCTACCTTGTAGACATAAAATTCCTTCCCGTTGATGAGCTTTTTAGGTAAATTCGATATTTCGGCTGCGGCCATAAACATCGTGCAACACAGGGAAGCTATTATGACAGAAATTCTGATATTCATGCTGGTCTGTTTTTGGCACTTACAAAAAGGAGTTACAAAGTTATGAATAAAAGTGGGCTTATGCAAAGCGTTGAGCGGTTTATACGTTAAAATATAGTACACGATGCGAGCCTGGTATGTTATTACCGAAGAAATGATTACTTTTGTTACTTCCTACCGAGCGGATGGGATAATAAAGCATAGCAACATGCGTTACATAAAAAAGCACGATATGAACAGAATGATGATTCCCATAAAAAAAGTCTTGCCATTTATATTTCTTGCCTCTCTCTTTACCGGAACCGCACAGCGTTTCTCGGTCGAGGGTGGTGACGGGCTTGCTTATACCTACCTCGAAGAGTATCCGTCTACATCGGGGTTGAATGCAGTTATTGTAGTATATGGTACGGCAGGAAAGAATTTAAGATTCGACGGTCCTAATACTTCGGCGATTACATGGTACACGTTCGACGACGTGGTCAACCCCCTCCCCAATACAACCCAGACGGCACATTACTCGACCCTCCCGCTTACACAAAGCGAATGCGGGTATGTAGCCGTACAAAACGGCACCCCCTATTATGTATGGATTATCGATTACATCAAGCATCCGCTGGTTTTATCGTCGGTGTCTGTTGTCGAAGATACACCGTCTTGCGACGTTACGACCCTCCGTATCGAAGGCGAGGGCGACGAAATGGTGTACTATGCCTTCAATAGCATGTTGCCGCGAGAGGTGAGCAGGGACATCACAATCTCGTATAATACCTTGCAGTGGAACGAGGATGCGTTGCTATATGAAGAGACGCCTCGTACCGAAACGCTCGACCAGTTCTTGGCCTCATATCCGGTCACGGCACCACTGTGCAATACCATATTCACAGTGGAGGGAGACCGTTTCTTGCAGGCTTGGGGATTGCCTTTGCAGAGCGTCTCTTCGGCCGAATATGTAACATACGCCGTCGATGCGCAGGCTACCGCCACGCAAACATACCGGGAAGCCGAGAATGAAATAGACCGCAAGCCCGAGTCGCTTGGCGGCTCGGCTCCGGTCGAGATAGAATTCAACGCATACTATACCGATGCGGTAACACATGTAGAATGGCAATTTTCGCAGAATCAGGATTTCTCCAATATCACCAGACAATACAATGACGATTTGTTGCGCTATACATTCCGCGAGGAGGGAACATTCTATGTGCGGTTGGTGGCTGTAAGCAATAATGAAACCTGCGTTTGCGAAGGAGAGCCTTTTGTCATTACGATAGGGACATCCAGCTTGGAGATGCCCAATGCATTTTCGCCCGGCACCATAGATGGCAAGAATGATGAGTGGAAAGTAGCCTATAAGTCGATTGTGGAGTTCAGGTGTTGGATTTTCGACAAATGGGGCGTACAAATGTATTATAGCGAAAATCCCGGAGAGGGATGGGATGGCAAGCATGGGGGGAAACTGGTGTCGCCCGGTGTGTACTATTATGTAATAGAAGCACGCGGCGCCGATGGCGTAGAATATAAGCGCAATGGCCACATAAATATACTGCGTTCCAGAAATAACAAAAAGAACCAACAATAACCAACAACAGATAACAGTATCATACTATGAGTCGTCATATAAAGGCACGAAATATTTTATCGCTATGCGGGTCGGTGGCCATACTGGCTGTCACAGCCTCATTCATATCGGCATATACGGGTAGTGAAGAGACACAAGTACAGGTTTCATCAACGTTTTCCATTCCCGATGTGCCGCCAGAAGCAAGTTTCGCCGGCGAAAAAGTCATACTGGACAGGTACGACCTGTACGAACGTTACGAACGGGAGCTTACGGCCACGTGCTACATGCACAGCACCACATTGCTGACACTGAAAAGAGCCAATAGATATATGCCTGTCATAGAACCTATCTTGAAAAAGAACGGTATTCCGGCAGATTTCATATATCTGGCTGCCATAGAGAGTCATTTTGACCCGAGGGCTTACTCGGCTGCCGGGGCTGCCGGTATATGGCAATTCATGCCTAAGACGGCCCGCCAATATGGTCTCGAAGTGAACGAATCTATTGACGAACGCTACAATGTGGAGAAAGCGACCGTCGCCGCTTGCAAGTATCTGAAAAACGCCTATGCCAAATATGGCAGTTGGCTCAATGCGGCAGCCTCATATAATGCCGGAATGGGCAGGATAACGACCGAGATTGCGAAGCAGGGAGAGGAGCGGGCTCTCGATTTGTTCCTCAATGAAGAGACATCGCGATATATATTCCGCATTTTGGCCCTCAAACAGGTATTTGCCGCTCCTGCCGAATATGGCTTTGTACTGAAAGCCAACCAACTGTACCAGCCTATAAAGACTCGCTCTGTCGAGGTGGACACAACGATAGAGAATCTCGCCGAATGGGCCCAACAGCAAGGCACCACCTATTTGCAGTTGAAAGAGTTCAATCCGTGGTTGCGGGCTCGGAGTATGCCCGACAAAAGCCGCAAAAAATATGTAATACAGATACCCATAGAACAAGATATGTATTATACGCCCGCTCGCAAATACAAGGCGTATCGCAAGGAATGGGTCGTAAAATAGCTTAGGATGATTATATATGATGAACGGGGATGATAAGATAGAAGTATATGGCGCAAGGGTACACAATCTGAAAAATATAGATGTCGTGATACCGCGCAACTCACTCACTGTAATAACCGGATTGAGTGGCAGCGGCAAATCGTCGCTTGCATTCGATACCATTTTTGCCGAAGGACAGCGCAGGTATATAGAGACCTTCTCGGCTTATGCCCGCAATATGCTGGGTAATATGGAGCGTCCCGATGTTGACAAAATCACAGGATTAAGCCCCGTTATCTCCATAGAACAGAAAACCACCAATAAGAACCCGCGTTCTACCGTAGGTACCGTAACGGAAATATTCGACTTTCTAAGGCTTTTGTATGCACGTATAGGCGTAGCCTACTCATATCTCTCCGGGGAAAAGATGGTAAAATACACCGAGGAGCAGATACAAAACCTTATCATGGAACGCTACGACAACAAGAAAGTGTATATATTGTCGCCGCTGGTCAAGAATCGTAAAGGACATTACAAAGAGCTGTTTGAACAGATGCGCCGTAAGGGCTTCCTTACGGTAAGGGTCGATGGCGAGATGTGCGAAATCGTGCCGGGCATGAAACTCGACCGATATAAGAATCATAGCGTAGAACTGGTTGTCGATAAGCTGATTATTTCTGCGAAAAACCATCAAAGAGTGAAAGAGAGCATAGCTACTGCGATGAAGCAGGGCGATGGTCTTATCATGATATATGATGTAGATACGGAAGAGGTGCGCCATTACAGCCGCTCATTGATGGATACGGTGACAGGGCTCTCTTACGGAGAGCCGGCACCCCATAACTTCTCTTTCAACTCGCCGCTGGGTGCCTGCCCGCAATGCAAAGGATTGGGGTATATCAATGTCATAGATAGAGACAAAATAATGCCCGATATGGAGCGCTCTATCTACAACGGCGGTATCACGGCATTGGGGAAATATAAAAAATCTTTGATATTCGGCCAGATAGAGGCTATATGCGAGCGACATGGCGCAACCCTGAAAACTCCATTGAAAGATATGCCCGAAGAGGCCCTCGATGAGATACTCAACGGCTGCGACGAGCGTTTGGTGCTGAAAGACGACCCCGAAGGATACTCGGACTATTTCATGACATTCGACGGCCTTGTGAAATATATCGAGATGCAACAGCAGGGCGAGGCGTCGGCATCGGCTCAGAAGTGGGCCGGACGCTTTGTCTCGGTGGTCACATGCCCGGCATGTAACGGCCAGCGGCTCAATAAAGAGGCTTTACACTATCGCATCGACGGGAAGAACATTGCCGACCTGGCATCGATGGATATTGCCGACCTGGCAGTGTGGATAGATGCCGTAGAAGATAAGCTGACCGATTTGCAGCGCAAGATAGCGACAGAAATATTGAAGGAGATACGCAGCCGGTTGCATTTTCTGACGACCGTAGGGCTCGATTATTTGAATCTGAACAGAGCCTCGGCAACTCTTTCGGGTGGCGAGAGCCAGAGAATAAGGCTGGCGACACAAATCGGTTCGCAGCTGGTCAATGTGCTGTATATACTCGACGAGCCGAGTATAGGGTTGCACCAACGCGACAATACCCGTCTTATCAATTCGTTGAAGGAGCTGCGTGATATAGGCAATACCATCATTGTTGTAGAGCACGACAAGGATATGATGTTGGCATCGGATTATATCATAGATATGGGTCCGCAGGCGGGTCGCAATGGCGGGTATGTAGTATTTGCGGGAACCCCTGCCGAAATGCTTCGAAGCAATACGCTGACGGCATCGTACCTCAATCCCGAAAGCGGATTGAAAATAGAGCTTCCGAAACAACGGAGGAAAGGAAACGGGCATTTCCTCACGTTGACTGGAGCCTCCGGCAATAATCTGAAAAACGTAACCGTGAAATTCCCCTTGGGTTGCTTTATCTGTGTTACGGGCGTATCGGGAAGCGGGAAATCGACACTTATCAATGCAACGTTGCAGCCCATACTGAGCCAACATTTTTATAGGTCGCTACAAGAACCGTTGCCCTATAAAAGCATCGAAGGGTTGGAGTATATCGATAAGGTCGTTACAGTCGACCAGTCGCCATTGGGAAGGTCGCCGCGCTCCAATCCGGCTACATACACAGGGGTATTCTCAGACATTCGCAATTTGTTCGTCGAGTCGCCCGAGGCCAAGATAAGAGGATACAAGGCCGGCCGTTTTTCGTTCAATGTAGCCGGCGGCCGATGTGAGGCTTGCTCAGGAAACGGCTATAAAACGATAGCTATGAATTTCCTGCCCGATGTATATGTCCCGTGTGAGGTGTGTCATGGCAAACGGTATAACCGGGAGACGCTCGAAGTGCGTTTTAAGGGAAAATCTATTGCCGATGTGTTGGATATGACAATCAATCAGGCTGTGGAATTCTTCGAGAACATCCCCTCTGTATTGAACAAGATAAAGGTCTTGCAGGAAGTGGGGTTGGGGTATATAAAGCTGGGGCAGCCCTCTACCACACTGTCGGGGGGGGAGAGCCAGCGTGTTAAATTGGCCACAGAACTATCAAAGAAAGACACCGGAGATACCATATATATATTGGATGAACCTACTACGGGATTGCACTTCGAGGATATAAGGGTCTTGCTCGGTGTACTGAACAAACTTACCGACAAAGGCAATACGGTGATTGTGATAGAGCATAATATGGATGTGATAAAATGTGCCGATTATATTATCGATATGGGGCCCGACGGAGGAAGAAACGGCGGAATGGTACTGGCTTGCGGTAGCCCGGAGGAGATATGCAGCACATCGAACACATCTACCACCGAATATCTGAAAAAAGAGTTGTAATCATAACACACCATTTACAAAGAACTTTGCCCGGCCTTATGTCATAGCAATTATGGCATAAGGCCGGATGCTTTTTCATAGGGGAGGAGGAGAAGAGGTAATCGGGGCGTTCTTGTTATACAGCTCAAACAGATTTGCGCAATATTTCTTTAGAGACCCTGGCGCAATACCTCTTCGACAATAAACGGACGTGGTTCTCCTATATCGTATCTCTCTTTTCTGGGCCCAGAACAATCCAATTCTCGCATAGTTTACGACTTGACAAATAGCAAACAGGCGGGTAGGAGAGTATTAATATTACATAAATTTTTACTCTGTAAAATTCTTAAACACGAATTATAAAACGTGTTTTGAAATCGCGGCAGTTAATTCCAAGATGCGCATAAAAGGATTCTTATTTGCGCATCAATAACCAAAACAAACCGTTATAGGCACGCATTTATGCGCATATTTTATTGCTATAACACATTTTACAACGAAAATGTGAAGTTTATTCGAGGCTGTTTTGACGCACGTTATCAAACATGTGCCATATATGGATATCAAAATTATTTTATATCGTTGTATATAAATGGAATAGCCATAATTTTCTATATAAAATTTTAGTTATTATGCGCGTGGATTATATGGCATATCTATGTGAGCGTCTGAAATACGAATTTTTGATTCTGTGTTTCGAATTTGCGAATCAGGATTCCATTGTTTATATTTGCAAACTACAATTCGTGAAAGCGTATCAATGGATGGAGAAATTTATATGATATCGAGACTCAAAAAATACATGGAATATAAGCGGCTTTTACCGTCGCAATTTGCCGATAATGCGGCTATTCCGCGCTCGACCTTTTCGCAACTTACCAAGAGCGACAATAACAACATCAGCAGCGAAATCATATCGAAAATACACCAAGCATATCCCGACTTGTCGATTGTGTGGTTGTTGTGGGGCGAAGGTGAGATGCTATCTGCACCAGCCGGAAATAGCGAAGCTATGAGCGTGCAGCCGGAGTTGAAGTTCGATGATATGGTGAGCGTGCAGCAGGAACCTGAGTCTGTACAGCCCCGGCCGGCGGAAATACCATTCGATGCCGTCGATACGGCCGTGGTACCCGAAGTGAGACCCGCCAATCCTATTTATAATCGTATGAGAGTAGAAAAGGCCCCGCAAGAGAAACAACCTCCCCGGATAACCAAAATCATCGTATTCTACGATGATAATACCTTTGAAAGTTTTGTCAACGACAAAACAGATGCAATCTCCCCGAAATAGCCGGCCTTTTTCAAAAGGATTCCGTATCTTTGTTCTCCGATTTACGGGCTTCAAGGCTCTTGTGTAGTATGAAGAAATATATCCTCGATTTTAAGCTTACAGAGAATAAGGCATTGCACGATGCTTACGTCTTACTGAAATTAACGCCGGCCGACGGGGCTCTTTTGCCTCCTATGTTGCCCGGTCAGTTTGTCAATATACTTATACCCGATTCTCCGAAGACCTATCTGCGTAGGCCCATATCGGTACACAATGTCGATATGGAGCAGAACGAGCTGTGGTTGCTTGTTCGTAAAGCCGGCGAAGGCACCAAGCATCTTGCCGCCATGCCTGCCGGCTCTATCGTCAACATGGTCGTACCGTTGGGCAATACATTTTCATATCCCTCGCACAAGCATGCGTCTCCGCTGCTCGTAGGTGGCGGCGTGGGTGTTGCCCCGTTACTTTATTGGGGAAAAGAGCTTTTGAAGCAAGGATATGCGCCTCAATTCCTGTTGGGAGCGCGCAGCAAAAAAGATTTGCTCCAACTCGAAGAGTTTGCCGCAATAGGCAAAGTGCATATCGCTACCGATGACGGTTCTTGCGGCGAGAAAGGTGTCGTTACGCAACACTCGGTGTGGAACGACGAGTTCTCATTTATATATGCCTGCGGTCCCAAGCCTATGATGGTAGCCGTAGCATCGAAAGCCCGAAGTAAACAGACGCCCTGCGAGGTATCGCTCGAAAACATGATGGCTTGCGGCGTAGGAGCATGCCTCTGCTGTGTAGAGAAGAGCACGAGCGGGCATGTATGTGTGTGCAAAGAAGGTCCTATCTTTAACATAGAACAACTGACATGGCAAATCTGACAGTAGAAATAGGCCGGTTACAGTTGAAAAATCCTGTAATGACGGCCTCAGGAACATTTGGCTACGGCATAGAGTTTGCCGACTTTATCGACTTGTCGCGCTTGGGCGGCATCATAGTAAAAGGTACGACGCTCGAAGCGCGTGAAGGCAATCCCTATCCGCGCATGGCCGAGACACCCTCGGGTATGCTCAATGCCGTAGGCTTACAAAACAAGGGCGTTAAATATTTTGCCGAGCATATTTATCCCGAGATTAAGGATATAGATACCCATATCATTGTCAACGTATCGGGCGCTTGCATCGACGACTACGTGGCTACGGCCGAAATGGTTGCATCGCTCCCCGCCATACCTGCCATAGAATTGAATATCTCTTGTCCCAATGTGAAGCAGGGCGGCATGGCTTTCGGCACATCGTGTGCAGGAGCGGCATCGGTAGTAAAGGCGGTACGCAAGGTATATCCGAAGACTTTGATTGTAAAGCTCTCGCCCAACGTAACGAATATTGCCGAGATAGCCACTGCCGTAGAGGCAGAAGGCGCCGATTCTGTATCGCTCATCAATACGCTCATGGGTATGGCAATAGATGCCGAGCGCAGGCGTGCCCTTCTATCGACCGTTACAGGCGGCTTGTCGGGGGCCTGTGTCAAACCCATAGCACTGCGAATGGTATGGCAGGTAGCCCGAGCCGTGAAAATTCCTGTAATAGGCTTGGGCGGTATCTCTTCGGCAGAAGATGCCATAGAATTTCTGTTGGCAGGAGCCACGGCCGTACAAATAGGGACCGCCAATTTTATCGACCCGGCTATCACCATGAAAGTAATAGATGGCATAGAGGAGTACCTTGCCCGTCATGGCTTCGCTTCGGTTACAGATATAATAGGAGCGTTGGAGACCTCGTAAATCTTATCCTGAACGAGGTAGAATAGATACATGCGGTTGAAAGTTGATGTGCTTATAAAAGCCATCAGCCTTCAACTTTTTTGCATATTACCAATATATGTGTGTCGTGAGCATTCGTAGTGGCAAAAAGGTAGATGTCGCCACCATCCTTTACGCCGAGTTTATTCCTCAGTTGCGAACTTGACATCGGGAAATTGCGCGTAGACACATTGCACACGGGGTATCTCTTTGCCATACCGCGACATATCTTGGATGCGAAGGGCAGAACCTCTATTACCTCAAAACCCCGGCCGGGAAAGTGCCTGCAATAAGAATCGGATGTGTACAGATGACTGTTTTTGTGCAATTTGCTTAATCCGTATTGTTCCGATATGCTTTTGTACATTCCGCTTTTAAGCAGGGCTGCATCGGGTTCATATATATATGACAGTACATTCTCAGCCAGTCGGTAGGGCAAATTTCCCTCTATGTCATGATTGAATTTGCAAGTAACCGTCTCGCCGTTTTTATCTATCATGGCACATATAACAGCCTCGTCGTCCTGTTTATTGGCATCTATAACTATCAGAATCTCCTTGCACTCATTTCGTACCGACACGATATGGATATCGGCATGGACGCTTTCGCCCAATTCTTTGCGGATTTGTGTAATGTCGGCCATCGTTGAGGCTTTGATGATAAGCCTCTTACATTTCGATATGATAGGTTGCAGTATAGAAACAACATCGGGGAAGCACTCTCTGAGAGAATATACGCGGCCATTCTGATTGTCACGGCGGGCCGGGTCGATATAAATCGTATCAAAATTCTCGTTTGTATGGTTGATATATTCCACACAATCCTTGTTGACGACCGTAATATTCTTGCGATGCAAGGTGTTAAAGTTGCGTTGTGCAATGTCGCAATAAGAGGCATTTTGCTCCACATAGACTGCATGCGACATATTCTCGGCCATGAAAAGTATATCTATGCCCATGCCTCCTGTAAGGTCGCAAAGAGTTTCGCCCACGACCAAATGCTGCTTATACTTAGCCGTGGCCTCAGACGAGCATTGTTCTGCCGCAAGTTCCGAGGGGGCTATAATATCGTTGTATAGCGAGGGTAATTTAAGAGAGAGTTTTTTGCGCACGGCAATCTGTGTAATGGCAAACTCTACCGGAAATGGCAACGGTTTCCATTTTTTCAACCGCAGGGTGGCAACATCATCGTGGAGATGCTCCTTTATAAAATCGGCCAAAGCCAGTTCGTCCCATTCGCCAATGTGCCATGAACCGCTGCCATTCGGAAATTCAACGCTCTTAGTATCTGTTTTTGCCATATCTGCTCGTGTCGTTGCTTTTTGTGTGATAGCTCTCTTGCAAGAGAACCCCTTTAATAGAATTTATATGCAAAAATAGTATTTATTTCCTTTCCCTCGTTTGTTCTATAATTCATATTATGTTAAATAGGTATATGGAATACAGCAGGACATACTGAGACTCATTCTATTTCACAAATGGATGTGATTGCAATTGCCCTCTTTAGGCGGTGACAGCAGCCACTATTTAGTTATAAAAAAGATATTGCCTATTCATTTATTATAGCAATGATGGTCATTCATTTATAACAAATATAGTACCCCAATCAGCTATAACAATAATGATTTCTAAACAGATTCATCTACACGACCATGACGCACATATTCAACGTGATATGTCGAATGGCAACGAAATATCGGTGTCACCGTATGACTTACGTATAATTATGAGGTGTACGAATTGGAGAAATAATCAGGAAGCTGTTGCCGAAATACTCATTTTCCACTTATCTGGCAGATAAATAGCATATTACCATGCGTTTTTGATATGCTATGTGTCGCGCGTTGTATTGGATGGTGTTATCGATAACAAATTTTACAAGGCGTGAAACCTCTTTTCCGCGCATCTTCAAGAGCAACGGCTTCTATTTCGTGCTTGCAATTGCGTAGCCCTTTGCACTTCTTGGTGCAATGGTAGCGCTTTGCATTTTTACTTACGCAGATATATACCCTCTCTGTTTGCACCGAGAGTGTGCTCTCCTGTGTCAAAGCTTCATGGCTGTTGCTGACACATATACCTGCCAGCAACAGCCATGTTATGATTATGCTTCGTTTCATCGTTTAGAGAGAGTTTCAGGCAGAATCCTATTCTGCCCAATGTATGCAGCTGTTGCCTATTGTAAATGACCGGCTGCAACTCTATTGTGGCCCGACATGGACACAATTTATGGTAAGCAGAAAGAGTCTGCCCATGTCAGATACTTTCTTCTATGTTCCACACGAATGCCCGTAAGCCTAACTGTTGTGTCTCTTCGTCCATTTCGTGCAACTGTGCCAAGATAGGTTTTACCTTATCGTCGGGAACAATGGTAATGATAGCCGAGCACATCGACGGCCATGCGTGGCTGCCATAGTGAGGATTGCCCGTTTTGCTTCCCCTACCCTGAACTTGCTCGAAATAACTGAATCCACGACAATTGTTTTTGTCGAGTACATCTATTATGCGGTTATAGTATGCTTGGTCAAATGTAATAAGGATAGATTTCATAACATGTTATTCTATTGGATTCGGGCATAGGCACTGATGCCTATACCCGAATAAAATTTATTATAAGCCTGCGGCTTTCAGTTCTGCCCTGCGGCGTAGTTTCTTGTGGAATTTCTTGCGGTTGCTTTTTACTTCGCTTCCTGCAACCGAACTATACAATACCGGTATAAGGATAAGTGTAAGGATGGTCGATATGGTAAGGCCTCCTATTACCGACACCGCCATAGGACGCCACATCTCGGCACCTTCGCTGTGGCTTATCGCCATGGGAACCATACCCAGAATAGTAGTCATGGTGGTCATCAATACCGGGCGCAACCTCGACTCACCTCCGTGTACAACAGCTTGACGTATGCCCATGCCCCTTTCGCGATTGAGTGATATATAGTCTATGAGCACAATACCATTTTTCACGACTATACCTATAAGCATGATTATACCTATCATAGACATCATATTGAGCGTATTGCCTGTCAAAGACAAGGCTATGAATACACCCGATAGAGCAAAGGGTATAGAGAACATGATAAGGAAGGGATTTTTGAGAGATTCGAATTGAGCCGCCATGACTATATAGACAAGCAAAATGATGAGTATCAACAGCATAAACAGATCATTAAACGAATCTTGTTGATCTTCGTATGTACCCGACAACTCAATATTGAATCCGGCCGGCATCTCTATTTTGTCTATCTCTACGGCCGCTTCTTTCACGACTTCGCTCATGGCTACGCCCGAAATGACTGCCGACACGGTATTGACACGCGAGCGGTCTTTTCGTTCAATCGTAGGCGGTGCAAAACGTTCTACAACAGTTCCCACATCTTTTACCCGTACGGCATTTCCCTGGTTATTGTATATGAGGATGTTTTCTATATCGGCTATCGATGTGCGGAACTCCGGTGCATACATCACTTTAATGTCATATTCATCTCCGTCTTCACGGTATTGCGATGCAACGGAGCCGTTGATGCGGTTACGCAGATACATGGCTGCCGTAGAGAGGTTCAGTCCGTAAAGAGCGAGCTTTTCCCTATCGAAATCTACCTGATACTCGGGTTGGTAGTCGTTGCGGCTTATGTGTACCTCGGAACACCCTTTTATATTGCTCAATATATTTACCAGCTTGTTGGCCAATGTATCGCTTGTAGCAAAATCATACCCGTATATTTCATAATCGAGCGTAGCCTGTCCGCCCATCATAGCCATACCGCCACCCAATTTTACTTCCGCTTTCTTTACCTCCGGGAATAAAACCAAATCTTCGCGTAACAAATCGCAGATCTCTTGCAATGAGCGTTTCCGCTCATTGGGGTCGCACAATCTTATATCGAATGTGATAATGTACGAACCGTTATCGGAGAGCGAGGCGAATGTATTGTCGGTACTTGCCTGCCCGACAGTAAAGCTGACCTTCTCCATTTCGGGGAATTTTTCCATCCACCTGTGATAGAGATTCAAGGCCAGTTCGCGCGATATTTCGGTACGTGTACCTATGGGTGTCTCCATAGTAATACCTATACGAGAGTTGTCTTGCGAAGGCATAAACTCGCTGCCTATAAATTGTGTAAGGAATAAGCTGGCAATAAAGAAGCCGGCACAGGCTGCTATCACCGTTTTGCGATGCGCTACTGCCCAGTGCAGCATCTTACCATAACCTTTATCCAATGCATTGAGAGCTTTTTCTATCGGCCCATAGAAACGGAGAAACGACTTGGAGCGTTTCTTTTGAAGCCGTAGCAGCTTGGAGCATAGCATAGGAGTCAGCGTCAAGGCGCATATAATAGACATGGTCATGATGATTGTCACCATCCAACCCAGCTCTTTGAAAAGTACGCCGGTCATGCCTTCGATAAGCGTCAGAGGGAAAAATACGCAGATAAGCGTCAGTGTAGATGCTATAACCGAGATGGCAACCTCATTGGTACCATGTACGGCTGCTTGCCGTGGCTCACTGCCCCGCTCTATATGGTTGGTGACATTTTCAAGTACCACAATGGCATCGTCCACCACCATACCGATTGCCACCGACAATGCCGACAGTGATATGATATTGATAGAACTGTCTGTGATGAACAGATATATAAATGACGCTATCAAAGATATGGGAATCGTAATGACTACAATAATCGTAGCCCGCCAACGTCCCAGGAAGATGAATACTACCAACGTCACGAAGAGCATGGCATAGAGGATAGTCTCTGCCAATCCGTTGATGGTATTATGTATATTGTCTGATGTATCTACGATAACATCGAGTTTCACGTCTTTGGGCAGGTTTTTCTGCAACCGGGGAATAGCGGCTTTTACGGCATCAGAAATCTGTACCGAGTTGGCACCCGTCTGTTTTTGTATGACAATGGTAGCACCTTGCTCACCGTTGTTGTACGCCTCTTGTGCGCGTTCTTCCACAGAATCGTTTACTACCGCTACATCGCGCAGATATATCGTTTGTCCCTTGAATGTTCCCACGACAATATCTTCCATTTGCCGCGGGTCTGAAAATTCGCCTTCTACACGCAACGTGTATGTATCGGAGCCTATATCGAACGTACCGCCCGGCACATTCATGTTTTCTGCACCTATAATAGACGAAATGCTCTCGACTGTGAGGTTGTAGGCTTCGAGTTTGTTGGGGTCGACATATATCTGTATCTCACGCTCGGGCGCTCCCGAAATGGATACCGACCCTACCCCATTGATACGAGCCAAAGGCGTAGCCACGGCATCATCCAGTATCTTGTACAATGCGGGCATGCTCTCATTGGCCTGTACCGACAAGATAATAATAGGAATCATGTCGCTGCTGAACTTGAAGATAATGGGATTTTCCGAGTCGTCGGGCAAGTCGGATTTCACCATATCGAGTTTATCCCGCACATCATTGGTAAGCACATCAATATCATTGCCGTATTCAAATTCGAGCGTTATCAATGACATATTTTCCCTCGATTCGGATGTCAAGTGCTTCAAGTCACTCACGGCATTCAAGGCATTCTCCAACGGTCGAGTTATGTTGGTCTCGATGTCGGCGGCACTTGCTCCGGGATAGGCCGTCATGACCATCACCACATTCATCTCAACATCGGGATATAAGTCGATAGGCAACTTTTGCAGAGAGAAAAGTCCCAATATAGCCACTGCGACAAAGCACAGTGATGTCATAATCGGTTTCTTTACCGCACCTTCATATAAGCTCATGATACAAGGTTTTTTCTATTTGTATTTTCACTTATTTATTCCAACACCTTGACTTTTGCACCATCTGTGAGTCGTGTTTGCCCGGCAACCACTACTTGCGCATTGTTTTCAACGCCCGAAATCAGCTCGTATGTATCATCGAGGTGGCGTCCCAGCTCTACTTTTTCATAGGAAACGGTGCCGTCATTGTTATATATATATACATATCGGTCGCCCGAACCGGCTCTTTTTATAACAGCTCTATCGGGAACCACTACTCGGTTTACAGAACCATAGTCTACCGTTGCACGGGCAAACATTCCCGGTCGAATACGCTGGTCGCCATTGGGGATTTCCACTTCTACGCCAAACGTACGGGTAGATTCGTTGATGGTAGGATATATGAGCGATACTTTCCCTTGGAAAATCTCATCGCCATAGACATCTAATTTTATTTGTATGGGCATACCCAATTTTACTTTCGGGAACTCTTGCTCCGATACATTGATTACAATCTTTACAGGGTTGATTTGCATAACCGTAAGAATTGCACCAGAGGCCATATCCCCCTCGTCATAATTTCGGGCTGTTACCACTCCATTGACAGGGCATAGAAGGGTGGTATTTTCCAGCAAGTTGTCATAGGCACTTTTTGTAGCCTCGTATTGCGTGCGGATTTGGTCGAGCTGTTGTTGCGATGCACCGCCCACAGCGACCAATTCACGGGTACGGTTATACTCGAGCTCTATATTGTCGAGCTGTACCTTCTGCTGGGTTATATTGGAGGCGTCGAGTTCGACAAGAGGTTGCCCTTTCTTTACACGGTCGCCTATTTCGACATACAGTTTCTTGATACGGTTGGGTGTAGACGAACTGATTGCATTGCGTTTGTCGGGTTGCACCGTGGCCGTGTAGGTCATTATTTGCGGCACGCTTTGCTCTGTTACAGTCTCTATCTTAACAAACTCTATGGTATCTTCTTGTTTCTGCTCGGTTTTCTCGCCCGTACAAGCATAGAAAAAGAGGCTTGTGCCAATGGCTGCCAATGTAAACGGGATAGACTTTTTCATACTTATCATATTAGTTGTCAGTTATTATTTATCGGTTTGTTGTGTTTCGTATTTGCTTAAATCGGTATTTCCCAGCAACAAATTGACATCGCTAATTGCTGCAAGAAAATCATAGATAGCTTGATTGTATGACAGTTTTGCACTCGTAAGGGCTAACTCGGCATCATTGAGGGTGACAAAGGTTGCCGAACCTATCTCGAAACTTTTTTGCATAATGGCATATGCCTTTTCGGCTTGCGTTACGCCCAACTTGTTCGAGCCTATCTGTTTTACACACTTTTCTATGGCATCTATTTGCGACTCCAACTGCATATTGAGGTTGCGTTCAAGGTTGTCGCGTTGAAATCCCATCTGCGCTACATTGGCTTGCGCCTGTTTTACACGATAGTAGCGGGCTCCGCCCGAAAATATGGGGATTTGCAGGGATAGTGCTACCGTCGAATAGGGATTCCATCGGAAATCTTTAAAAGGAGAACCGTCGGTCATAGAAATCCAACTGTAATTGAACTGGGCTGCCAACGTGGGAATATAGGCGAATTTCTGCAAGGTGACTGTTTTCTCCAACATCTTGGTTTGCAGGTCTAATGTCCTTAAATCGGTATTGTTCTCGAGCGACAGGTCTAATCTCATGGTTATGTCATACATATTTTCCTCATAATTGGAGAGGTTGTCGTCTACTACGATATCGATGTTGTTGTCAATGCCCAAGAGGACTTTCAATTGCAGCTTAACCAACCGGACGGCATTCTCGGCCGAGAGGAGCGAAGGCTCTATGTTGTGAACAGCTACTTCGGCACGCAATACGTCATATTCCGATGCCGTACCTTGCTCATATTGTTTTTTATATGTTTCGGCATTGAGCTTGGCATTGTCGTATTGGTCCTTTATTACTTTATATGAGTCTTGGCATAGCATCAGATTGTAATAGGCCTTTTCAACCTGATTGACGAGCGACAGCCGCGACGAGCGGGCAGCCTCGACAGAGGTCTGTATATCTATTTCATTTATACCTAAGCTCTTCCATAATTGAGGGGCGATAATGGGCAGTGTCGCCGTAAAGCCCATGGAATAGGTATTATCCAAGCCCACTTCAAAGCCCTCTTCTGGAGAAGAGAAGGAGGATGAACCGCTGTCGGGCATAGGAATGCCCAACTCTTTATATATAGGGCCTAAAAAAGATTCCATGATGCTTCCCATGTCGAAAGAGCCGCCCGACATATACATTTGTTGCTTTTTCAATGTACGGCTATATGATGCAGCAGCATCTATTTGAGGGAGTAATCCGGCAATAGACTCGCGTTTGGTATAATCTTTCTTCTTTATTTCGATATCTGCAATTTTTATGGTCGGGTTTTCGCTTAAAGCGATGGTCAAAGCCTTCTCTTTATTCAGTACCAATACCGAATCGGTACTCTGCATATATTGTGCCGATGCAGCAATGCCACCCGACATACATGCAATCGCAATCCAGATACTCAGCCTTTTTTTCATACTCGGTAGTTTATTAATGTTTATCGTGAATGTTATTTTTATTTTCAAGAATCTTATCCAAGATGTGGTTCCCTTGTTCGGTAGCAACACCTCGGATAAAGATAAAAACAATGTTCTTTAAGATTTCGCTTATTTTATATTCCAACTTGTATATATCCTTAGAACGTCTGAACCAATCCATTTGGTCACTATACAATAAAGATATGAGGTCTATGTCTATGTCGTTGCGGATAAGACCCTCTTCAACGCCACTACGCAAGAGGTTACGTGTGTATAAGATGGCTTTGTTGCGTGAGTTCTCATACTCCTCATTGACTTTTGAATGCATACGCTCTACATCGAGCTGGAAAGAACGGCTCGTGTTGTTATAAAAATCGACAATAACTTCATAGTAGCGTACCAGTTTCTCGATTGTATTGATATTGCTTTCAGAAATAGCTTGAAATTGTTTGTGATACGACTCACGGGATTGCTCCATACAAGCAATGATGAGGGCATCTTTGTTTTTGAAATTTTCATAAAGCGTACGTTTCGAAATGCCTAACTCACTGGCTATATAGTCCATTGTAATAGACTTTATGCCAAATTTATAGAAAAGCAACGTCGCTTTATTTACAATACATTTTTGCAATTCGGTATTCATTCTGATATTATTAAGCAGCGGCAAAGGTAGACAAAACTACAAAAACAAAAAAAGTTTTCGTATGCGTGTTTTTGGGTTCTTTTGCAAATTTAACACTCACCCGAGTCGTAGCGAGATTACCGTGATATTAAAAAGAAATAAATGCCGTACGCAAAAGTGATAAAATTACTATTTTTGTGTCTGATTTTACTTCTATGTAATATGTTGAAAAAAACTATAAGTCTACGATAAATCATGTCTGAAAATCTAAAAGAAGAGGCCCTCAGGTATCACAAAGAGGGCAAACCCGGGAAAATAGAGGTTATTCCCACCAAACCTTACAGTA
>UQMR01000023.1 GCA_900542255.1 uncultured Porphyromonadaceae bacterium | reverse complement strand
CCCGCCGGCACTCTTCGACATCCTGGACAACATACCGGCCGTGACCAACTACATCGTCGAGGTATATACCAACAACATCGGCACCGACGAGATTCTTATCCGCGTAGGGGCCCCCAATGCCGGGAGTTCGCTCGAAAAGGAAATCAAGGACCTCTTCCGCGCCAAGGTACGGGTAGCCCCCACTGTACGGTTTGAGCAACCCGAGCTGATAACCCAGCTGCAATTCCCGGCCATGAGTCGCAAACCCGTCAAATTTATAGACCTGCGCAAATAACCGCCTTTCATAACAACCCAGGTTGCCGCATGGGCTCACAACGGCCGCAGCCTTACCCGCCCTCCACATCTTACGAAAAAGTGGAGGGCGGGCTGCATATAAGACAAAACGCGAAGTCCTGCCATCCAAGAACGACCTATATACTCTCTATCAATAAGACGCTCGTGCGATGACAAGCACATGCACCGCCCTTACGCCGACATCACGACTGCTGCCATCATATTTTCGAGCGATATTTACAGAAACCGGCATCGGCTATATCGGCATTTTTTTGTAATTTTGCTCGATTTTTGTTTCTCAATACAGACTCAGTAACATGTTCGGTTTCAATATAAGAATGTTTCACCGGCACAGCAGATGGCTTTGTGCCTTGTTGTTGGCATCTCTGTGGTTATGCCCCTCGTCGTTTACCACGACGGCATCGGCCAAAGATTTCGTCATCGTATTAGACCCCGGTCATGGCGGCAAAGACGCCGGCGCCATAGGCGTAAGGGGTAAAGAAAAGAACATCAATCTGGGGGTGGCGTTGAAGGTGGGTGCGCTCATAGAGAAGAACATGCCCAACGTGAAAGTGTGCTACACCCGTAAAACCGACGTATTCATCGGACTGAAAGAGCGCACCGATATAGCCCACAAGAATCATGGCGACCTCTTCGTTTCGATACATGCCAACTCTGTCTCCAAAAAGAACCGGAACAGAAAGACGATACGCGGAGCCTCGACCTATGTATTGGGTTTGGCACGCTCGAAACAGAACCTCGAAATAGCCCAGCGTGAAAATGCCGTCATCATGCTCGAAGACGACTACACCACCAAATACGAAGGGTTCGACCCCAACTCGCCCGAGTCGTATATCATCTTCGAGACCATGCAAGATGTATATCGCGACCAAAGCATTGCCTTTGCCGGACTGGTGCAAGATGAGCTTGCCAGCGTAGCGGGCCGCAAAGACCGCGGCGTGAGACAAAACATCTTTTATGTGCTTGCCCGCACCAGTATGCCATCGGTACTCATAGAGCTCGACTTTATATGTAACCCTACACAGGAAAAATATATGCTGTCCGAGAAGGGACAACAAGAGATGGCACAATCTATCTACAACGCTTTTGCCTCATATAAGGCAAGCTACGACGGCGAAAATATAGATTTCTCGAAATTGAGGAGACGCCCCGACCCCTCTACTGTCACCGATGATACCGCTGCCGATGAAGCCGACGAGAGCGACGAGGCCGAGACGCAGGCCACCCGGCCGGGCGAGACGGTCTATAAAGTACAGTTCATGGCATTGCCCCAGAAATTGGGCAAGAACAGCAAAGAGTTCAAAGGGTTATCGCCCGTAGAGGTCTATTACGAAAACGGATACTACAAATATACCTATGGCACAGCGTCGAGCCGCAAAGAGATAGAAGCCGACTTCAAGAAGGTGCGCAGGCTCTTCAAGGATGCTTTTATCATCGCCATGCGCGACGGCAAGCGAGTGCAATAATCTCTATATACCGCATGCCAAGGTAGTGAAATCAACCCCCAGAAAACATCAACCCGCCCCTGACAGGGGCACCAAAAAATAAACGATATGAAAAAATTTTTCACCAAAGAAGTCAAGATAGGCCTTTCGGTCATACTGAGCCTCGTGATACTCTATGTAGGCATACAATTCCTCAAAGGTATCAACGTGATGAAACCTGCCAACCACTACTATGTGACATTCAGTAACGTCAAAGACCTCATGATATCGTCACCGGTGACGGTAGAGGGCTTCAAGGTAGGACTCGTACACGAAATGCAATATGACTACGAAACCAACAAAGGTGTACGCGTCATGCTCAACCTCGACAAAGAGCTGCGCATTCCCAAAGGTAGCAAAATCATCCTCTCGAAGAGCCTTTTGGGCAACGCTTCTATAATCATAGAAATGAACCCCTATGTGAGCGAATACTACAACTCGGGCGACGAAATAGAGGGGATGGTAGAGAGCGAGATGCTCAACAACGTATCGGCCATGATACCGCAAATCGAGGCATTGATACCCAAATTAGACAGCATACTCACAGGCGTGCAAACACTTGTGAACGATCCGGCGCTCGCTACTTCGATAGGACGACTGGATAATATCACGGCCGACCTTGCCGCTTCGTCACAATCGCTTTCTCGCGTGATGCGCAATGACGTGCCTGCCGTACTATCTACCGCCAACACCATACTGTGTCGTGTTGACACGTTTGCTACCACCCTCAACAATCTGCCTTTGCAAAGCACCTTAGCATCGGTAAACGGCATAGCAGGGAACTTGGAGCTTACAACTGCACGTCTCAATGCCACCGACAATACATTAGGACTGCTTCTGAACGACCGCTACCTCTATGACAGACTCACCGGTACAGTAGGCAGCCTCGACTCGCTTCTGATAGATATACGACTCCGTCCCAAACGGTATGTACACTTCTCGGTTTTCTGATGCCGCGCCGATTTTCATTATTTAGAATTTGTATAAATAAGAAACGGTCAACAAAAAGTTGTGTTTGCCCCCTTTCGGGTCGCTCTCACAATACTTTTGGGAAACATTTATGTAACATCGCGCCGGGCGATGAAGCCATGATTTTCGACAACACACTGAAAACCAACAAAATAACAAAATTGCCTCGCCCATTTTATCGTTTATACAACGAGGTATTGTAAGTGATTGAAGAATAGGCGATTGTATTTAATTGTTAAAATGCAAATTTTTAGGCATTTGATTTTGCAGAAAATATATTAGAATTTTGTAGGAGGAAAAACGCCCTCTATACAAAAGGTATAATACAGAAAAAAGAAATGAGTTTGGAACATATCGCTTTATGGGACAAATGCCTCGCTATCATAAAAGATAACGTCGATGAGGTGGCTTACGAAAAATGGTTCGTGCCCATCAAGTCGTTTTCTTTTGAGAATGGCGAGCTCGTATTGCAAGTCCCTTCCCATTTTTTCCAAGAGTACATCGAGGAAAACTACACGGAGTTGCTGCGCCCCGTCATCACGCGCGTCTATGGCAAAAGCATTAAGCTCTATTATAAGGTAACGGTAGTAGAAAATCCTATCGCTACGGTCAATGTGTCGTCGCCCGAGAAATCGGCTACGGTGTCACGCAATATTCGTCAGGCTCTTCCCGCACAACCCCTCAACCCGTTCCAAGCTCCCGAATACGAAGACCTCGACTCGCAACTCAATCCTTATTATACCTTCGAGAACTACTATACCAGCGACAGCAACAAGGTTGCACGTATCACCGGCGAAGCCGTTGCCGCATCGCCGGGGCACAATCCGTTCAACCCCATGTTTGTCTATGGAGAGTCGGGCGTAGGCAAAACCCACCTGATACAAGCCATAGGAATAAAAATAAAAGAACAAAATCCGCGTGCGCGTGTACTATACCTGTCGGCCAACCTGTTCCAGCAACAGTACACCACCGCCGTGGTACATAACCAGCTCAACAACTTCATCAACTTCTATCAAAGTATCGATGTACTCTTGATGGACGACATACAGGAGTTTGCCGGGAAGATACAGACACAGAACACCTTCTTCCACATCTTCAACCACCTCCACCTCAACGGCAAGCAGCTGGTACTCACCTGCGACCGGCCTCCCGTAGAGCTCGAAGGCATCGTACCCCGCCTGCTCACACGTTTCAAGTGGGGTTTGCAGGTAGAGGTAGAACGCCCCGACTACTCCCTGCGTCGCGACATCCTGCACAACAAGATAGAGCGCGACGGGCTTGTCATCTCGGAGGAGATTGTCGACTATATCGCCCGCAATGTTACCGACAACGTGCGCGATTTGGAAGGCACCATCGTATCGCTCATGGCCCACGCCATGGCATTCAACCGCGAGGTTACGCTCGAACTCGCCGAACAGGTACTCGCCCGCAGCGTGCGCATGGTGAAGAAACAGATAACCATAGACTCCATCAAAAACGCCGTTTGCAACTACTACGACATCAAGCCCGACAAACTGGTGATGCGCTCCCGCAAACGCGAGGTGGTTGTTGCAAGGCAGGTTGCGATGTACCTAAGTAAGAAACACACCTCTACGGCTCTCGCCGGCATAGGCTCGATGCTCGGCCGTTACGACCATGCCACCGTGCTATATGCCTGCAAAACCATCGAAGGGCAATTGCAGGTAGACAAGGAGCTGCAAAAGTCGGTAACCGAGATAGAACAGATGATGACGACCTGACATTCTTGGGCACAAGAATATCAGCATCCGCTCGATATAAAAAACAGAGCTGCGCCTCTCCGAAGGCGCAGCTCTGTTTTTTATCTGGGGGCTGTGGCAATCCATTGCACACAGCCCCCAGAGAGGATACAAAAGTATATCACTTACGCACTAATACTTTATGCACACTATTTGCCGATTTTACGATATATATACCGGCCGGCAAATCCCATTCGCCATACTGACCGGCCTGTACGTTAGCCCGGCAAAGACCGTCGATAGAATATACCGCCGCAGCAGTAGCCGTACGATTGTCAACACACAATCGGCCATCGACAACTGTAATGTGCAACAAGTCGGTATCAGAGATAACATCTATACCACTGTTACCTTTTTCCATACCTATATTCTTTACGACCAAGTCACCGATATGCGTCTCGCTGCACACGTGAATACCTATACGATATTTACCGCCCGTTTCTTCCTTAAACGACTCGGTCAACCGTATATATTCACCGGCGCAATCTATATCGGTAAGCGGTATCAACGTACGCGTCATGCTCTCTACCGTCACATCAGTTCCCAGGAAGACCTCCATCTTCTCTATCTGATTGGATATAGAATTCACAGCATCAATCGAGAAGTGATATTCGTATCCTGGCTCCAATGTAAACGGAGGACTTATCAACCAATCATCGGCAAAGTCGTCCGATAAACTCCATTCATAAATAGCCGCACGCAACTCGGTAGAGTATCGCCATGTATAACCGTCATTATTGGCATCAACGATTGTCCAATTAGCAAAGGTCTGCGGTATTTCAAATGTTTCCATAAAGGGAATTGCCATTTCGTCACCTACGGTAACAAAATTGCTAACTATCATCTCGCTCTCCTTTCCATGCGCTTGTGCCACAACGCCATAGCTGTATGTAGTCATAGCGTCAGATTGGAGCACGTCGGTATACTCGGTTGTCGTCAGATTATCGGCAATGATAACATAGTCGGGATAACGCATGACGTAATATGTAAGGGCCTCCTCGTCAATATACCCGCCGTTGACGCCTCCCGTCGAGGGCGACCAAGTGATGTGCATATTAAGCCCCTCATTGACAAGTGTCACGTCAGTAACCGGCGAAGGCGTATCATTACCTACATACACCCTTTCGTTGGCAGCCTTACCATTACCGGCTTCGTTGCTTGTCGTAACAACAAATACATGCCATCCTTCCTCATCGACACTTACAGGTACAGACTGCAAGCTACCGGGTTCAACGGCGGTCAACTCCTTCTGCAATTGATAATCGACATAAATCTTTACATCCATAGGAGCACTCAACGAATTACCCTCCAAATCGACAGTAGGAGCAGCAAACGTAACGAGACCTTGCAAGTCGGCTTTGGCAAACTCTACATTTAGTCCGCTTACTGAATCGCACGCCTCGGGTGCAAAATAGGAGCTTCGGGTAAACAAGCCGCTCATGCGCTCATTATTCGGGAAGTTTCCTATCAACGTAGTTTCGGCAGTCTCCTTGTTTACCTCATACAAGCCACTCCCGTTATCTGTTGACATTGCCCAGAAGAAACGCCCTGTCACAGGGTCGATAGTACCCGATTGTACCAGCAATCCCATTCCTCTTAATTGGGTATCGCCTATGTAACGCAGCGACGCATCCGTTTTGTTGATCTCATAAAGAATGCCATCTCCCGAGATACCATATATTTTCCCATCGGCATCAATAGCAATAACAGCCATGTGTTCCATAGCTGCTATCGGATGTTTTTCTCCGGTCTCACGATCAATGGTACTCAATGCAAAGGTATTATCGTTGAGCATCTGACAACAATATACAAGATCGGTCGTAGGATCATATGCTGCATCCGATGCAACATACTCTTTTCCCACATTCAACACAGTAGACAGGCTACCGGTCTCGAAGTCATATATATGGTGAGCACAGAATATGTCGGCGCCATATATCATATAGTAGTTACAGTAATATTTGTCATCGCAATAAAATCCGCCGCCATTGGCTATCATATCGGTGCGCTCATATACCGCCTGCAACTCTATCTCTTGTGTAGGAGTGAATGAGTATATACCGGCCGTGAAGCTATCCAAGTCAGAGCCTACAATAGTACCATACAACAGAGGAGTATCATCTTGCGGCTTCGCTGTCTCGGTAATGATTATATCATCTATATCGAGGGTTGACGTCAGCATTTCACCACTCGAAGCATGGAAGCCTATATAGCAGTCGCCCGTATAATCGCTGACAAATTCGTAACAATATGTATCTTCGATATTATCGAAAGCCGTTTCCTCCATCAGCGTATGCTCGGCCATACCTTCGACAGTGGCGCTGCTTCCGTAACACAATTTCATTTTGGCTTTCTTTCCACAAAGCGAAAAATATATTTTATATGTATTACCTTCGGTCACACTGAAAACCGGGGTTATCAAGTAATCGTCGTTTGTATTGAACAACACACTTGCCCTCGCACAATTCTTGATAGTATAGTATAGCCAAGTCTCGGAATCCTGCGCTACATCTATGACAGTAAATTTTGAGAAACTCTCAGAGGTATCAAAAGTCTCGGAAAATACCGTTGTCTCCTCCTGAGCGAAAGCTGCACCGGTGCCTATTAAGCACGACAGCAAACAGAAAAGTAAGTTTCTTGTTTTCATGTTTGTTTAATTATAATTGTTAAAAAAGGAATAACTTTTTGTCCATCTCTCCTTACATAATGTCATGACAAACATCCATATACAGTATTTCTGTTCGCGAAACACCATATCATCATAATTTTTTCCGTCACACTTGTTGCTGCAATTATAAAAAATTTAATTATCTTGCTTGAATCTATTTAACAATCTATAATATATATTACCACGCATACAGGCTTCGAGAAAGGTGTCAGAAATAAAAAAGAACTTATTACATGTATTCAAGAGCATTCAGACATAATAAGCTCCTAAACTCAAAGAAAAGCATAATTATCGAATAACATACATTACAATCCGTAGTTTGGACCGAAACTACGTCCGATGCGGCAAAAAAGAGTATTTCATATTGGTAATACTCCAAAAATACATATCTTTGTCCTTAGATAGGTTGCGAGGGAGAAAAGCCCCCAACAAAAGGTGCAGCCGGCATCAGAAAAAAGAGGCAAGCGGCAATACCGCAGACGCAGCAACACGCCGCCTCACGGCAACCCGTCGCTACACGACCAATAAGACAATGCAATGAGCAAGATATTAGCATTTTTCAAACAACACCCCATCATTGCCACCCTGTTAGAGATTATGGTAGTGGCAGTGATACTCTGCACCATCCTTATCTTCTGGTTAGACTCCTACACCCGGCACGGGACCGCCACAATCGTGCCATCGGTACGCTACCTCACAGTTGCCGAAGCCTCTGACATACTGTCGCGCAAAGGATTCAGATGCGAGGTAATAGACTCCCTGTTCAACGACCGCGTTGCTCCCGGCGTCGTGGTAGAACAAACCCCCGATGCAGAGTCGCGCGTAAAAGAGGGACGCATCATATATCTCACTATCAATGCCTTCTCTCCCAAGAAAGTAACCATGCCATCGCTTATCGACGGCTCGGCAAGGCAAGCGCAAGCCATTCTGAGAGCCCTGGGATTCGACAACGTACGCATCGAATATGAGCCCTCGCCCTATAAAGACCTCGTCTTAGACGTGCTCTGCAACGGGCGGCAGGTTGAAAGCGGCGAAAAGATACCTATGACCTCGCGCATTACGCTCATCGTGGGCATGGGCGACATGCCGGCCGACTCTCTCTCATCCGAAACGGCTGCCGCCGACAGCCTCATCATAGACCAAAGCTGGATAGAATGATGAAAGAAGAGGAGTATACGGGCGAAGATGAACTTCTGCCCGAAGACGGCGAACGACAGCTCTACGAGCACTTTCGGTTTGTAGCCGACCGCGGACAGGCCCTGCTGCGGGTAGACAAGTTTCTGGTCCTGAGAATAGAGAATGCCTCGCGCAACCGCATACAACAGGCTGCCGAAGCCGGTTGCATACTCGTAAACGGACAGGCCGTAAAGTCGAACTATCGGGTGAAGCCCTTAGACATCGTGAGCGTCGTCATGGACCGCCCCCGTTACGAATTTGAAATCATCCCGCAAGATATATCGCTCGATGTCGTATATGAAGATGACGACGTAATGGTTGTAAACAAACAGGCCGGACTGGTCGTACACCCGGGACACGGCAATTACAGCGGCACCTTGGTAAACGCCCTTGCATGGCATTTCCGCGACACCCCCAACTACGATGTAAACGACCCGCGCCTCGGGCTGGTACACCGCATAGACAAAGACACCTCGGGGCTGCTGGTCGTAGCCAAAACCCCCGAAGCCAAAACCAACCTCGGGCTGCAATTTTTCAACAAAACGACCCGGCGCAAATACATCGCCGTCGTATGGGGCGCCATGGAGCATGATGAAGGCACCATCGAAGGCAACATAGGGCGCAGCCTGCGCGACCGCCTGCAAATGGCCGTCTTCACCGACGGCGAAAGCGGCAAGCATGCCGTCACGCACTATCGCACCTTAGAGCGGCTCGGCTACGTATCGGTTGTTGAATGCGTACTCGAAACCGGCCGGACACACCAGATAAGGGTACACATGAAGCACATAGGGCACACCCTCTTCAACGACAGCCGATATGGCGGCGACCAAATATTGCGCGGCACCACCTATGCCAAATACCGACAATTCATACACAACTGTTTCGAGATATGCCCCCGACAGGCATTGCACGCCAAAACACTGGGTTTCAAGCATCCCCGCACGGGAGAAGAGATGTTTTTCGACACCGAGATACCCAGCGACATGCAGGCTCTGATAGCACGGTGGCGACAATATACCGAAAACCGTCCGGTTGCCGACGAATAACCTTGACGCCGTAAGGCTTGTTATAAAAAAGAAAATCATCACGTTGTAATATAAATCGTAACATGACAGACAGACACGACTTCGATGACATACGCCCCTTTGACGAGGAAGAGTTTCGCGACAAAATCGTGCAACTGACAGAAGAACCTTACTTCAAAGGCATCATTACGGCTGTAATGCCGGGTGTAGACTACGACACATTCAGCCAACGCATGAAAAAATTACGCTCGGTAAACGAGTTCCAACAGAACATCATACGCCCTTGGCTGGAAAAACTGACAGCACACACATCCGACGGATTTACCTACGAGGGCATCGAGCATATCAGCCACGACAAAAGCTACCTATACATCTCCAATCATCGCGACATTGTTCTCGATGCCTCCTACCTATGTATCGCATTACTCAAAGAGGGGTACCCGGCATGCCAAATTGCAATAGGCAGCAACCTACTCATATACAACTGGATATGCGACATGGTAAGAATCAACGGCAGTTTCATCGTAAAACGCGGCCTGCCGGGACGCCAGGCTCTCGAAGCAGCCCACCACTTATCGGAGTATATCCACTATGCCATACAAGAGCGTAACTCCTCGATATGGATTGCACAGCGCGAAGGCCGCTCGAAAGACTCCAACGACCGCACGCAGGAGGCTCTCATCAAGATGCTTTGCCTCAGCGGCGAAGGCTCCATCGTGCAACGCCTCACCGAGCTGCACTTTGCTCCCGTATCGATATCCTACGAATACGACCCTTGCGACAGCCTCAAAGCCTATGAATTCTTGCAGAAGAGCAAGAATCCCGACTTCAAGAAGAGCCAACGCGACGACCTCAAAAGCATGGAGACCGGCATCATGGGCTACAAAGGGCGCATTCACTTCTGCATAACACCTTGCATCGACGACTACGTCGCCGGCTTAGACCCCGCAGCCGACAAAAACTCCATACTGCAAGCTGTCATACAGATGATAGACCACCGCATACATGCCAATTACCGCATCTACGAGGGCAACTATGTCGCTTACGACCTATACTACACAGGCAACCGCTTTGCCGACCGTTACAACGAGAGCGACAAGCAACGTTTCCTGCAATACATAGACCAACAAATCGCCAAGCTCGGCGACCTTACGGACGACGACCGCGCCTTTGTCTATGACAAAATGTTGCTCATGTATTCCAACCCGTTGAAGAACAAGCTCATTGCCGAAGGGAAAGAGGTATAAGAGAGATGATGGGTAGCATAGAATACTGCATAAGCATAGCCGTAACAGGCCTACTGAGTCTCGCCGCCGACTATTATACAGCCCGGCGGCTGGTACGTCCGCGCTGGGGCAAAGGCGCCATGGCTGCTTTCATGTATGCACACATCGCCATACTCGCCATTTTATGCACCTTAGGGACCCTTGCCGCACATGGCGGCCTACAAGCCCACATACCTATACTCATGTGGGTCATGTATGCCTATTTCCTGATGTATCTGCCCAAGTTTTGTTACGCCGCCATCTCCTGGATAGACTTTCTGCGGCGACCGGCAGGAAGAGCGGGCAGCTACATAGGAGTTGTCGTAAGTTGCATAATGATAATCCTCATGGTAGGCGCCTGTATCAACCGCACCCGCATCGAAGTCAAAGAGGTCACCGTAGAGAGCGACAACCTCCCCCCCTCTTTCGACGGATACCGCATCGTGCAATTCTCCGATGCCCACTTAGAGACCCTCTTTTCGAGCCGCTTTGCCCAGCGTATCGTAGAGACCATCAACCGGCAGAATGCCGACCTTGTATGCTTTACCGGCGACCTTGTGAACCGCATGGCTGTCGAGGTGATTCCCTACAAAGATATACTGTCGCACATAACGGCGCGCGACGGCGTATACTCTATCATGGGCAACCACGACTACGGCGACTACGTAAAATGGAGCAAGCCGCAAGAACAGGCCACAAACATAGACCTACTGCATACCTTGGAGAGCGAACTGGGGTGGATATTACTGGACAACAGCAGCACCAGCCTCGTCCGCGACAACGACACCATCGCCCTTATAGGGGTCGAGAACTGGGGCGAACCGCCCTTCCCCCAGCACGGCCGACTCAAAGAGGCCTATCCCGACCTCAACGACAACCGCTACAAAATATTGCTTAGCCACAACCCGCGTCACTGGCGTGCCGAGGTGCTGCCCGAGAGCAATATAGACCTCACCCTGTCGGGACACACCCACGCCATGCAGTTTGAGGCGTTCGGCCACTCACTTGCCTCCCTACGATACCCCGAGTGGAGCGGACTTTACCGCGACGGCAAGCAATATCTTTACGTAAACATAGGCGTAGGCTGTATCATGCTCCCCGCCCGCTTCTTGGACGCAACCCCCGAGATAACAGTAATAACTTTACGCCGCAAACCTTAACCCCCTCTCATCATGAATCATGCCCTCATAAGCCTCGCCGCCAACGACGAGAAGAAAGAGACCACCATTGCACACGCACTCAGGCTTATAGAAAGTTATTGTGTCATTCTAAATCAGACGCCTGTGTACCGAAGCGAAGCTGCCGGAGAGTCGCAACAGCCCTCCTATGCCAACGCCCTGCTGCAAGTAGAGACCGACCAAGAATATGAGGAGCTGAGAAGACGCTTCAAGAGTCTCGAACATGATGCAGGGAGAACTCCGGCATCCAAAGAGAGGGGTATCATCCCCCTCGATATAGACATCATATCGTGGAACGAAACCCTCTTGAAGAACAAAGATATGGAGTATGACTATATGAAAAAGGGGTTGCACCTCCTTGCTGAGAACAACAACTCCTGAACCCCCAAGAGAGAAAACCGTTATAACATAAAAAAGTACCGGAATCTATGAAAGACATTACAACAACGTTACTCAAACGCACATCGGTTCGCCGCTATGAGCGTCAACCCATTGAAGAAGAGAAACTGCAACTCATTTATGAGGCAATCGCCAACTCTCCCACCAGCTACAACGGACAGCAATACAGCGTCATCGCCATCGACGACCAGGCATTGAAAGAACGGCTATACGAACTTATCGGGCAAAAACAGATAAAAACCTGCGCCCTCTTCCTCATCTTCTGCGCCGACTACCACAAGGTTGAGACCCTCGCCCAACAGAAAAACATCGACGTACCGCCCTTCCGCAACACCATGGACGGCATCATGGTGGGTGCCATAGATGCCACCATAGCGATGAGCAACGCCCGCGTCATGGCCGAGGCTCTGGGGCTGGGATGCTGCTGCATCGGCTACGTGCGTACGGCCGCCCCGCAAGAGGTATCCACCCTGCTCCACTTGCCGCAAGGCTCGTTTATCGTCTGCGGGCTCGCCATAGGATACCCCCGCGAACAGCCCGACATGAAGCCCAAACAGAACGAACCCCTGCTCATACATCACAACCGGTACCACGACGAAGATATAGTGCCGCTGCTGCAACAATATGACGAAACCATATCGGTATACAACCGCACCCGACAAGGCGGCACTACCGAAAACGACTGGTGCGGCCACATTGTAGGATACTATGAGGAGGGCATGGACAACCGCGTACTGAACTACCTGCAATCGCAAGGATGCGGCATAGAACACGAAAACGACTGAAACGGGATAAAGGCCCGAAAAGATAAGAAAAATAGAGGCTAAATATTTGGCAGAGAAATAAAATAGTCGTAACTTTGTGCGCTGATTCTGACACGGGCCGAAAAAGAGTTGTCGAGAATGACACCGCCCGGCAGAGAAAACCTGAAAGAATAATAAAGATGTACGTAATCGTAGAGATTCAGGGACAACAATTCAAAGTCGAAAACGGCAAGAAATTGTTTGTTCATTACTTGGGTGCCGAGCACGGTGCGGTTCTCGAGTTTGACAGAGTGCTTTTGGTAGACAAAGATGGCGAAGTAACCGTCGGGACTCCTACCGTAGAAGGCGCAAAAGTAGTATGTGAAGTAGTTTCGTCTGACGGCAACTACGGGAAACCGGGTCTTGTAAAAGGCGAGCGCGTTTTGGTTTTCAAGAAAAAAAGACGCAAAGGATACCGCCGCTTGAACGGTCATCGTCAATACTTCACCGAAGTGTTAGTAAAAGAGATAGTTGCTTAACCTTGTAAAACAGTAAGAAAATGGCACATAAGAAAGGTGTAGGTAGTTCTAAGAACGGCCGTGAATCGGCCAGCAAACGCCTTGGCGTGAAGATTTTCGGCGGCCAGTTTGCAAAGGCCGGCAACATATTGGTACGCCAAAGAGGTACAGTACACCACCCCGGTGAAAACGTAGGGATGGGAAGAGACCACACACTCTTTGCCTTGATCGACGGCAAAGTTGTGTTCCGCAAAAGAAAAGACAGCCGCTCGTTCGTATCGGTTGAGCCGCTCGCAGAGACAGCAGAGTCGCTTAACTAAGCAGACGGGTAAAACAGTCATACAAGAGGGTGAGTCGCACCAAGCGATTCACCCTCTTTGCGTATAGAGAATAAGAGGAGCGTACGCCACTTATGAGAAGCGGAATATCTGTCGCCCTGCCTCCTGCGCGGCTGTTGCAATCCTCACACCGCAACTCGCTGCCCCTCTCATAAGGCAGAGGGCGGCATACCGGCATCCCTTCTGCGTTTCCAGAACACAGGTACAACAAAAGAGGCTATCCCAAATTGTACTTTGAGACAGCCTCATGGAGTGGAAAAATGAAACGGAATTATTCTTTTATGCGCTCAACATAGTCGCCGGTACGGGTGTCGATGCGCACTTTATCGCCTGTATTGATGAAGAGAGGCACACGTACTTCGGCACCTGTCTCTACGGTGGCGGGTTTGAGCGTATTGGTTGCCGTATCGCCTTTTATACCGGGCTCGGTATAGGTAACTTCGAGGACCACGCTGGTGGGCATTTCGCAGGTGAGTATGGTATCGCTTGCAGCATGTACCATGGCTTCGCAGATGTCGCCTTCTTTGAGGAAGCGTACGCCTTCGATGCTCTCACCGGGGATTGATACTTGTTCGTAGGTCTCGGTGTGCATGAAGTTGTAGCCCATATCGTCTTTATAAAGGAACTGGTAGGGACGACGCTCGATGCGTACCTCTTCTACTTTTACGCCCGAGTTCCAGGTTTTATCTATGATACGACCTGTAACAACGTTACGTAATTTTGTACGTACAAAGGCGGGACCTTTGCCGGGTTTTACATGGAGAAATTCTACAATAAAATAGTAAGTACCGTCAATATCGAGGCACATTCCGTTCTTAAAATCTGCCGTAGTAGCCATAAAATATAATTATATGTGTTTATTTATCAATTGCGGGCAAAAGGCAAAGCCCTGATTAAAAGCCCTGCAAAGGTATAAAAATTTTGTTACATGACACACCCTTCATATTGGTTTTTTGTAGGCGTGCGACGGTATGGAAATAAAAAAAAGGTATCGCAATGGCAGGTAGCGACAGGGGCGCATGCAGGCTCGGATGCCGGGAGAAAGAGGTTGCAGAGAAAACAAGTTTTGAAAAAGAAGCGAGGATATATTTGCGGATTTGAAAAAAAGTCGCTACTTTTGCACTCCGATAATCGAAAGAATAATAACATAAAATATCAAGGCAATGAAAAGAACATTCCAACCTTCAAACAGAAAGAGAGTCAACAAGCATGGCTTTCGCCTGAGAATGTCTACCGCCAACGGCCGTCGCGTGCTTGCCAGCCGTCGTGCCAAAGGTCGTAAGGTTCTCACCGTATCGGATGAATTATACAAGAAATAATCGGGTTGCCGATTGTTGTTCGATACAGAACAAAGAGGCTGTCTAACAAAGGTTAGGCAGCCTCTTTGTTTTATACGTCATACAATGGCATCCGCGCAGCGATTACAGGAGGGGATAATGTGGCGACAGCGCATATGAGTGATGACAAATCCTTGCCTTCGAGATAAAAAGCCAACCCACGCGGTATTTCCTTTGCGGCCGGCTTCTGGTCTGCCCGATATAAACGGCAAGAGGACGCCCTTCTGTCCTTACAGAGTGGGGCGCCCTCTTTGAAATCTTCCGGAAATCAACGGAGAGGAACTCTTCCGATGTTCCTTATTTCAAGCGGCACAACTCGCCGATGATGCGCGACAAGTCGGTATTGTCCAGCCAGCCGGCCGAGGCAAAGCGGTCGGCACCGGCTCCTACTACAAATAGAGGTGCGGGATTACCGGTATGGGAATAGGTTGTCCACCCGATGCCTATTTTGGTGGAGAGCAATTTATAGACTTCGGTAGTGAAAGCATCGAAGTCGGCATACAGCGTGTGTTGCTTGCCGGTGCTTTTATCTATGACCGATGCCTGGAATACAGTCATCAGTCGCCCTTTCTCGCCGGTCGTGAGGGGTATGATACTACCCAATCCCATGCGTTGGGCAAGAAACTTCTCGGCATTTTCCCATGTCAGGTTCCGGGGGTCGTTGTCGATGCTTTTGTTGAACTCGTTCCAAAAAGCGTTCTTCGATATAGTTACGTGTTGCACATACTCCATGTGCTGTTTGCAAGAACTGTCTATTATACCCATACCCAAGCCACCTGTTTCGTGGTCGGCTGTAACGATGATGAGCGTCTCTTTGGGATGCTGGCGATAAAATTCGTATGCGATTCTCACAGCGTCATCGAACTCTTTGGCTTCGCGAATGACACCTGCTGCATCATTGGCATGCGCAAGGTGGTCTATTCCACCCCCTTCTGCCATGATAAAAAATCCCTTGCGGTAGTTTTTGTAGAGGTGGTCGATGGCAGCCTCCACCATACCGGGAAGTGTCATATCGTTGTTGTGAGCGTCAATGGCATAGCCGATTGTATTTTCGCTGGCGGTATCGGCATCGAGCCACAAAATGCGGCGGGCATTGGCCGATACGGCATCGTTATATCCGTTCTTACCGCGTACCACCGCATATCCGCTGGCTTCATAATCGGCAAAGACATTACCGGGAGTACCGGCTTTCACACCATAGGGGTCGCGGAAATATGCTCCGGCGAGGAAGTCGAATCCCGAGGCAGCTCCTTGCCGGGCTATCTCGTAATAGTCGCCGCGGTTGGGACGCGAGGCGTAGAATGCGCCCGGCGTAGCATCGTTGAGGCATACGCTACTCATGATACCTACACCGCGTCCGGCCTGCTTCATGCGTTTGGCAACCGATGTGAGCTCAACCGTGTCGCAATCCATGCCCAACATACCGTTGCGCGTCTTCTTGCCGCAAGCGAGTGCCGTACCGGCTGCTGCCGAGTCGGTCATGTCGTCGTCGTAAGAAAATGTGGTAATGATACTTGCCACAGGGAACTCATAGAAATGCTGCAAGTCGCGGTTGGGGTCGGTTGTATCCTTATAGTAGGTGCGCAGCGATTGCACCTGTCCGAGACCCATGCCGTCGCCGATGAAAAAGAATACATATTTGGGCGTGGCAGCCATACTCCCGCCCCATGCAAAGAGTGCAAACAATAGAGTGATATGCCAAAATTTCTTCATATTATATTGCTATTAGTTGATTTTGATTTGGACATGACAAAGATAGTTTCTTTTCTATCTATATGATGTGCTGCAACGGTAAAATACCAAGCTACACCCGTGTGCAATGCAACATGGTATCGCCGACAGGAGCGCTTCTACAAGTTATCTTGCGAGAGCTCTTCGAGCAGCTTTTTCAGGTCGTTGTCGGTTTCCGACAGTTTGGTCTTGCAGTATTGTATCAGCTGCAATGCCCGGGCTGTATATTCCCGCAATTTGTCTATCTCGCACTGCGGGTTCTGCAAGCGGGCTACAAGCTGTTCCAACTCGGCAATAGCTTGTGTGTATGAAAGATTGTCCGATGACGTATTTTCTGTTTCTGTTGTCATAATACACGGGTATTGAGGTGTGAGGGCAATGTCGCCCGGGAGTTGTGTTTCTGCCTCTGTTTATAGACTATTCCCTTTTTGCAAAGATAGTGCAAACGAGAACAAAATAAGGCATTCGATGGTTTCAATTTTATGATTTCTGCGTGATACGGCCGTACCGGAAGAGCCGTGACATCATTTGCCCCTCGGCGCGGAAGTGTTTTGCTGCGGCATCAGCGTTTGCAGATATCCTTGAAATCACAGTATTTGCAATTTTTCTCCACTTGGGTTTGTGTAAACGGTATCTCGGGATTGAATATTTCGGTCAGCACTTTTTGGAGCTGCTCCCTGTATTCATCGGCAATATCGTCGTAGTTGTCGAGGCCGTTTTTCCCGAAAGTAATCTCCTGCGGGAATTTGTCATCGAACAGCTCCTTCACTTTATATATCACCGGTTTCAGCTTGCGGGTCTCGGCAGGAAAGGTTCTGCGATAGAGCTCGCAATAGAGAGCTATCTGGCATATCGCCTTGCGACGCTCATCTTTCAGGCTATCGAAAAGGTCTTCGACACTGGAAAACTTGGTGCCGTCTTTCCCTGTTTTATAGTCTACGATACGTATGGTATCTCCCTTTGAATCGATACGGTCTATAAAGGCCTTGAAGGCGACTTCCCGGCCGTCATCAAGAGGTATATACACGTCCTTGTCGATACGGAACTCCGACGCGATGTAGGTAAACGGAGCCGACTCCTTGTCTATGAGCAATGTCTGTTTTATGTATTCCTCTATAATGTGGGCAATGATAAGATGCTGCCCGCGCAAAGGTTTGGGACGCGAGGCCTCTTGCGGCGGCATCTTGAAGAAGACAATAGAGAACCACTTGGCGATGAGGTTGCCGATGAATTTCTTCTCTTTCAGTATGGCGTTGAGCATGTCGGCTGTTACGAGCACCTCGGCATTTCCGTTTTTCATGCGGTCGTATATCTCGCTCATCACTCCGTGGTAGATGCTGCCAAAGACACTGCTATCTATGTTTTCGCTTATCTCGTCGTCCCTCTGCACCTGTTCGGCATATTGCAGATAGAATTGCAGCGGGCAGTTGAGGTAGGTGTTCAGTCCCGACGCCGACATCCTTCGGCGACCCCCGCGCAGGAACTCCCGCATAAGCTCCATTACGCCCTCGCTTTTATCGACGCTGATGGCTGTCGGTTTCTCGGTGACGATATTGTATGAGATATTCTTCTCAGTGATGGAGAGTTGCGGGAAGAGCCGGCTGTAATGATATTTCAGCTGATAGATATACCGGCTCATCTCACCCTTTTTCAGCCCCTCGGTACGACTGTCGTAGAGCATAAATACGTTTTTGGCACGACCTGTCATGCGATAGAAGTAGTAGGCATATATGCTGTCCTGGTGGTCGGTCGTTGCCATTTCGAAGCCCCGACGCAGATTGTAGGGGATAAAGCTCGACGCTATCTTCTTGGCCGGGAAAACGCCCTCGTTCATCGAGAGTATGATGATGTTTTCAAAGTCGAGTGCGCGCGTTTCCAACACGCCCATGATTTGCAAGCCCGACAGTGGCTCGCCTCTAAACGGAATAGCGAGGTGCGCCGTTATTTTATTGAGTAACGAAAAATAGGTAAACAAGTCGAGTTGGGTACCGTGCGCCTCTATCACATCGCGCAGCCGTATGACGGCGAGGCGGTAATGATAGAGATATTCCCGTTCTATCTGCGTGACGGCTATCGGCGTTTCGGGAGTCTCCTCACCGTCGCCGTTTTGAGAGCCGGCATCGACGCCGAGCAGATAATCGAGTATATCTTTCAGATAAGTACCGGCCTCCTGCGCCGAAGATACGGGGGTAAAGAGGCGGGCGAGGAAGGGATGGCACTGAAACTCTGCCCCCGAGACGTAGGCCTTGTTGTAGCGTATCATATTGTCGGCTACGAGCTTGGTTTCGTGAGGGACCGCCTTCTTGACAAAGTGGTGGTTGAGTATTGCCAGCACATCGGTGTGATAAAAGAGCGGCGTCCCGCTTGACCATCGTATATGTTTCTGCATCAATCCGACGGCATCGAAGAGCGTAGCGGCCGGGGTATTTTTCAGCGGATACCCCATGGTGATATTGATAGAGGAGAACTCGGGAGGGATGGCATAAAGCATGGGGATGAGCATCTCCTCGTCGGGAAGTACAATGGCTGTGTTGAGGGCCTGGTCGGGGTCTATAACCCCTTGGGCTATAAGGTCCGAGAGAATCTTGCCGGCCTGTTTGGTTTGTCCTATTCCCGATGATACCGGAATAACCGTGTATTGCGGGAGTGTACGTATAGGCTCCTCCCCTATGTCGAAACGTGAGGGGAACAGGCGGCGATTCTCCGTCAGGAAATAGGAGGCTTTGTTTACATTATCTTGCAGTGTGGGAGCATAGTAGTCCCAATAAAAATCGCCGCGACCTATATTGTACAGGTACTGCATGAGGATGTGCTCAGCCTTGGTAATGGCATTGAAACCGATGAAAACAAAACGGTCGGCATCGGGGAGCACAAGGTCGCCCCGCTGCGCGCGGTTTGCCACTTCGTAGAAAGCCATCCCTTCGTAGGCTAACCCTTGGGCTGCAAGCCGGTGGCGGAAATTGGCATATAGATTATATAATATCTGCCACAGCGATGCAAACGACGATTTTTTGTCGCTTTGGGTATCGGGGTATAGAAAAGATTGCCAGAATCGACTTATTACCTCAATCTGTTCGGGCAGCAGATAGTCGGTCTCTATCTCTTTGAGGTCCTTGATGTTGGTAAAAAGGCGTCGGGCATCTACGAGGTATTTGTCTATGTCATCGAAGTCGTTGATGAGCATCTCGCCCCAGAAGACAAACTTATCGAAACTCTCCCCACTCTTTTTCAGCTGCAAATACTCTTCGTAGAGTATAAAAAGGAGCTCTGTATGGTCGGCAAGCTGCATTCCCGAGAGCTCTTGCATGAAGTTGTTGATCGTGTATATGGGGGGCGAGAAGATGGGCTTCCCTGCTATTTGGGCCAAATAATGGCGAAAGAAGATACTACTTCGCCGATTGGGGAAGATGAAAGCTGTTCGTTGCAGGTCTTTGCCGTAATTTTTATAGAAAGTGTCGGCTATGCGGTATAAGAACGGAGTCATACGAGAGATATGTTTTACAAGATAAGAGCCACGACAAGCAGAGCGGTAAACAACAACAAGTTAGCCGCCGTACGCCCCAACAAGGGATTCAGAGCCGAGCCCTCACGTTGTTTCAAGGCGCGATAAGTGGCTATATGCGAAGCCAGGTAGATAATGGGCAGAAGCGTACGCCATCCGGGAGTGCTGCACCATACATCCCATGTAAACAAAGGGGCGGCAAGGCCGTTTATCAGGTACCAGTTGGCTGCAAAACGCCGGCCAAAGAGTACAACCGTCGTGTTCTTGCGGTTGGCGGCATCCTCTTCCATATCACGATAGTTGTTGATAAGCAGGATGTTGACAGATAGCAAGCCAATGCTTACCGATGCCCATAGAACAGGCAATGCGAAAAAGCCCGTTTGTACGTAATAGGTAAGGTTGACAGGAACAAGCCCGAAAAACAGAAACACCGTAATGTCGCCCAGCCCGTGATACGAGAGAGGGTAAGGCCCTGCCGAATAGGCCAGGGCAAACAGCGCTATGCATGCCCCTGCCGGGACAAGCCACCAACCTCCGTAATAGACCAGTCCCAGCCCGGCTATACAAGCCAAGGCGAGTACGGCGACAGTAGCCATGAACATGGCACGCGGCGATATAAGCCCCGAAGCCACGGCTCGCTGCGGTCCTGTGCGGTCGGGGCGGTCGGTACCCTTCTTGAAGTCGAAATAGTCATTGCCGAAGTTCGATGCAATTTGTGCCAATAGCGCAAATAGCAGGCATAGTAATGCCGGCGTCCATTGCAGAAGTCCGTCGTGTGCCGCGTATGCTGTGGCTGCAATTACCGGCGCTGCCGAGGCCGGCAGCGTGCGAGGGCGTGCAGCTTCAATCCATGCTTTTGTCATGATGCAAGCCTTTTAATAATCTTGTTACAAAGATAGTGAAAGGCGAGAGCAGAGCCAAACGAAAACAAAGTTTTCAAGTGCGGGCTTTGCCGAGCCGACTCCTATCTTATCAAAAGATAGTGAAAGGCGAGAGCAGAGCCAAACGAAAACAAAGTTTTCAAGTGCGGGCTTTGCCGAGCCGACTCCTATCTTATCAAAAGATAGTGAAAGGCGAGAGCAGAGACCGGCGGAAACGAAGTTTTCAAGTGCGGGCTATGCCGAGCCGCAGCCTATCTTATCAAAAGATAGTGAACCGAGAGATTGAGATTAGCCCCGGCAGGAGTTCCTATGCGACAACTCAGACCGTCCCTCTCTTACCCCCAAAATTGAAAAGGAATGATACCCCGGGAACATTTACAACCGGGTGAACCGCCAAACAGCGTGTTGCCCCGCTTTACGGACAATCGACTTGAAGGCTTGCACAGCTCCTCCCCCCGCCCGGTAAGGTGACAGGCAGTGAGGCCGGACAGATACGTATGCAGAATTTATACCGTGGTACGAAGCCAAGTATCTACCTGGTCGCTATATTTGGGCGATAGCGGTATGTCGGGGACATTCGGTATGCTGAGCTCGAGAAAGATGCCTCCGCGCTGCCGCCTGATGACATTGACATATTCCAGATTAACCATATATGACCGGTGGCAACGTACGATACCCGTATCGGTCAAATACTTTTCTAATGTTTTCAGCGAGTTGCGCAGCATAAAGCGAGAAATGCCGTTTTTCTTGAAATAAAATATAGATACGTAGTTGTCGGCAGCCTCGATATACAAGATATTCGTTTTCATTACAGACAGCCGCAGCACATTTCTCTCATCGTAAAAATCTATCATGCGCGATGCCGTATCTACGGGTTGCAGCTCCTTGCGCTCTTCCAGCAACCGCTCTTTCTCTACCCACGAGAAGTACAAGAAGCATAGCAAGTAAGGAAAGAGTATGATGAGCAATGTGTTGACAAATGATTCCTTAAACGTCGTCATGGCCTCGGCGCGAGGGTTAAGCGAGATGACAAAGAGCGTAAAGAAGAGAGCCATGAACATCAGCTCGAACAATATCCATACGCCATACTGGAAGTAGGTGATGTGCTGCCGCTTGTTCCAGTAATACATCACGATACGGCTTACCGCGATGACTACAAACCCGGCCAAAACGATAAGGCTTGTATAAAGGAAATAATATAAGGGGGTAGCTACCCACGAGCGGGAGCCGAAGGGTTGGTATATATTGATAAATGTGACAGCAAACAGGGCCGTAAACGACACCAATTTGATGAGATTATATTTCTCACATAGATATGCCGGTATTTCCTTTGAAAAAAAAGTCATTGTATGAGTATGATGTTCAAGTTATATTGTGGTCATGTAACGTTCGTCACCTTGTGTATTCAGAGCAAGCCTTCAAGTCGGCAGACAACCCTCTATTCCGTTACAACGGCAAGGCATGTACACGCTCCGCCTCTTATCAGCCGCCCTGTTTCCCGAAGTTCCGCTCCTTCTACTTCATCCATACCGCAGCCCCCGCTTTCACCCTGCCTCTTTGCCATGAGACTTAGTCCCACCCAAAGGTCGCGACGATAAAAAACGCGCCTATATCATTTGGCAATATGACAGAACCATCGCTGCGGGGACAACGGGTAAATATTCTTGTGCAAAGATAGGTATTATTGCAAGAAATGCAATATCCCTTTATATCTATAATTTATTATCGTGCAAAATTTACCCCAATATTGTATTTTTCGCCCCTAAATATGCGATTTAGTCACATCAGAAGCCGGTATGGCCCTAAATTTTGGAAATTGTTGTGATGTTCCGTTTCTTTGTATCACACAAAGATAAGAATGACCTTATCTTGTGTACATAACACCAATAAAAAGTTTAGTTTCAGAGTAACGTTCAAGTTTAATTGATGAGTAGGCTATATTATTCCGCGATGGACTCAATGTAGCAACAGACTTAAAGAAGGCAGGTTCGTGATGACCCCGCCTTTTTTGTTTTTTGCAAGATAGTAATTTTCTGGGGGCAAGTCTGCTCCCTATTATCTGATACGAAATCTTAAATTATAATCGCCCGTATAGAACCGACACTCAGCATTGCGGTTGAGGTTACAAAGTACGCCCTGGAAAATTGTTCTGAGCAGCATTTTGTGCATTCGGCCGGAATAGGGCACTCACCAAAGCCGATAGCGGTGTTAAAACAGGCCAAGCCCCTACCGCTGTCCTGCCATTTACCGGATGGGAAAAGAGAGGCCGACCGCAAAACTTGCTCGGTCGGCCTCACCGTGGTGTTGCGACGCATCCCTGTCTTTATGCGGCCGATGATGAAGAGCATGTAACCGTATTCTCTCCGCAATCATCAAAAAGCATCGCAACCATCAGTTATACAACGTTATAAATAAATATATCCAATACCCTCATAACGGGCTCCCGCAATGTGTATGGTATAAGTCGTATTGACATTGGGCAAATCGAAAGAGCAGCCCATGCCGACTCCGGTTTCTACTATCTCGTCATATATTATTTTTCCGTCGGCTCCGGTTGCACGCACCCCCACAGTCCCTATATATTCGTTGAAGTCTACATCAACAGCTCTTTCGGGTGCATAATAGGTTATTGTCACCTCTTCTCCCTGTGAAGGCAGGCGTTGCTGTCTCCTGAGAATGATGATGTGAATCCTTTTGATGGGGTCCTCGACTTTTCCGTCTTCGCTCACGGCTGTGAATGGAACAAGCATGAATAATGCAATCAATGATAATAACAGTTTTTTCATGATGTAAAATTTTTATGGTTTGCAATTATGCTTCAAAAATAGTGAAAGTAATCATGCAATATATATTACAGTAAAAAAATGATATAAACAGTGAAAAAATATTCAACTGATAATCAATCTATTAAAAATTTCAAATATCATCACTCACAACGTAGATATAAACACTATTACAAATATTTGATAATGAGAATATTGCAAGGTATTTGTAGACAATTATTGTAACGGTGTCTTGTGCGCCGGCAATGGCGTATCATGACAAAATACGGGAGAGGATATTCTCTTTGCTGTTCTCGTCGGAGCGAGAGAACAGCGCAGCTGCTGCAAGGGAGCTACGCTTGCAGGCAATATGCCATACAGCCAAAGAGGCACCTGCCTAATAATAGAAGCAGAGGCTGGCACCTTACGACAAACGGTATCGCTGCAATGGAGCTTCCGTTCTATCAATCGCGACCTTGCGGCAGTGTCAACCGCTATTTTCTTCATGGAATTTTATACTACCGAGTCTCCCTGCAATGTGAAAACAGCACACATACAAGGACCTTTTGAGGCAAAATCGTTATCTTTGTTTCGATATTTTGCGATATTCTTATGTTACAGAGACAACGCGTTTTAGTAGGCATGAGCGGCGGAGTAGACAGCTCGGCCGTATGTATGCTGCTGCAAGAGCAAGGCTATGAGGTTGTGGGACTTACACTGCGCATGTGGGACCACGACCGACATTTTGCGGCGAACTCTTCTGAACCCGATTATATCATCGAGGCGCGCGAGCTGGCATCTTCCCTGGGTATGGAGCACCATACTCTCGACCTTCGCAAGCCTTTTCGGGAAGAGGTAGTACAGTATTTCATCGACGAATATATGAGAGGGCGCACGCCTAACCCCTGTGTTATGTGCAATCGCTTTTTCAAGTGGCACTATCTCATCAGTGAGGCCGACCGCCTGGGTTGCGACAAAGTTGCCACGGGGCATTATGCCCGCATTCTCCCCATCGACGGTGTGCCGGTATTGGCATGCGGTGTCGATACTCGCAAAGACCAGTCGTATTTCCTGTGGCGGCTCACGGCGGAACAACTTGCACGTACGCTTTTCCCGCTGGGGTCGTGGCTTAAAACAGACCTGAAAGAGTATGTCCGCACCAAAGGATATGTGGCAAAAGCCGCTAAAAAGGAGAGCATGGAGGCCTGTTTTGTTCCCGACGATTACCGCGATTTTTTGCGGGAGATGTTACCCGATATAGACGAACGGGTTGCCGGCGGCAATTTCGTCGATTCACAGGGACGCAAGCTCGGGGTGCACAAGGGGTATCCCTTTTATACCATCGGCCAGCGCAAAGGCCTCGAAATAGCCCTTGGCCATCCGGCCTATGTAGTGCGCATCAACCCGCAAAAGAATACCATACGTCTCGGAACCCCCGACGAGCTTTTGGCATCGCGCGCCCTGCTTTCGGGTGTTCGCATAGATGAGCGTTATGTCGATTCTACCGAGTTGTCGGTGCGTATCCGCTACCGCAGCGCCGCTCTCCCGGCTACGATAACGTTGATGGGCGATGAGAATGCCATCGTCACGTTTGCCTCGCCGGCATCGGCGCTGGCACCCGGCCAATCGGCCGTCATATACGAAGGCGACAAGGTTGTGGGAGGCGGTATCATCGACGACCCGCGCCTGTTGCGCAAATACGACCAATAGACAAACATTCGTGAAATATAATAGTGTATGAAGTTGAATATTCTATATCGTATCGAGTCGCTCATATTCTACCTTTCCCTTTTATCGCTATCGGCGCTTCCGGTGCAAGCCGAAGAGGCATATAAGTATCGAATATGGTTTGCCGACAAAGCCGGAAGCGAATATACCGTTTCGGCCCCCGAGGCATATCTCTCGGCGGCTAGCATAGAGCGCCGCCTCCGACAAGGGATTGATGTAGATTCCACCGATTTCCCGGTGTCGCAATCTTATATAGATGCGGTAGTGGCATGCGGGGCCCGGCAAGTGGCCACATCGCGCTGGCTGAATACCTTGCTGGTGGCCTTGGATGATACGGCTGTGGCGGGTACCATCGGCAGACTGCCATTCGTGACGAAGGTAGAGTGTGTGTGGCGCGCAAGTACAACGCCAAGCCTTTTGTCCCGGCGTAAACTTGCCATGCGCGACCAGGCAGCCCCCGATGAGTATGCCGACAGCTATCGGCAAATATCCATGCTGCGTATAGATTCGCTTCATGCCGCCGGATTTCGGGGGGATGGCATAGATATAGCCGTCATCGACCTCGGCTTTTACGACGTCGATGTCAATCCCACCATCGACCAAAACCGTATTGCAGGCACCCATGATTTCGTGCATGGCACCTTTTCTTACAACGCTGGCAAGCATGGGGCACAGGTGCTGTCGTGTATGCTCTCCAATGACCCGGGCAATTATATAGGTTCCGCGCCGGAGGCAACCTACTGGTTGCTTGTATCGGAAGACGATGACTCCGAGTATCCTGTTGAGGAGGATTATTGGGTGGCGGCCGTGGAGTGGGCCGATAGCGCAGGCGTGGATATTGTGAATACATCGCTCGGCTATTTTACCTTTGATGACCCCTCGATGGATTATACATGGGACGACCTTGACGGGAAAACCGCCTTCTCTTCCCGCGCAGCCTCCATGGCGGCCTCGAAGGGGATGCTGCTTCTCCTTGCCGCCGGCAACGAAGGCAGCGGCGAGTGGCGTAAGATTACCGTCCCGGCCGATGCCCACGGCGTTCTGGCCGTAGGTGCTGTGACGTCCGACGGCAACAGGGCCTCGTTCAGCGGGATAGGCAACAGCGCCGACGGCCGCATCAAGCCCGAGGTGATGGCACTCGGCTCTTCTGCCCGGATGATTATCGATGGCCATACCGTTATCTCTGCTTCGGGGACCTCCTTTGCTACGCCTATTCTTTGCGGCGGCGTGGCCTGTCTCTGGCAGGCCCGACCCGAGTGGAGTGTCGCAGAGTTGCGCGAGGCCGTTATCCGTTCGGCATCACAATACAATACGCCCGATTGTTACTTGGGATATGGCATTCCCAATCTTTATGCCGCATTAGATGCCCACGGCGGTATTGACTCAGAAGCATTCTCCCAACCCCTTCCTTCGATGCGATATGCTGGCGGACAGTTTCTTTTCCCGTCGCCCATCGAACGCGAGACGTTGCTCGTATTGTATGATTCGGTAGGCCGGCTGGTACATCTCTGCCGTCTCCCACAAGGTGCCTCTACGGCTTTGACTCCTGCTCTCTCCGAAGGGTTGTATGTTGCCGTTCTGAGCGATGGCACAAGCCGCACGGTCCATAAAATAGTCGTTACGCCATGATTCCCGACCAGCCACAAGCCTATTCGTTGCTCGAACTCAATACTGCCCTGCGCGCGGCGGTAGATAAAGCTTTTCCCGACAAATATTGGGTTTGTGCCGAGGTGAGCGAGCTGCATGTCAATGCGGCAGGGCATTGCTATCTCGAACTTATCGAGAAAAATGCCCGAGGAGCTACCGTGGCACGCCAGCGTGCCATGATATGGGCCCCTGTTTTCAGGTTGCTGAAACCCTATTTTGAGCAGGAAACAGGATTTGCCTTCTCTGCCGGAATCAAAGTGCTGGTACAGGTGTCGGTCGCTTTTCATGAGCTTTATGGCATGAGCCTTGTTATCGGCGACATAAACCCCACCTATACTTTGGGCGATGCGGCGCGGCGACGTGCCGAAATCTTGCGCCGCCTTGTCGATGAAGGCGTAATAGACATGAACCGCGAACTTGCATTGCCGATTGTGCCGCAGCGTATTGCCGTCATCTCGTCGGGTACGGCTGCCGGATATGGCGATTTCATAGACCAGCTGCAAAACAATCCTTATCGCTACGTCTTCTATCCGGTTCTCTTCCCGGCAGTCATGCAAGGCGAGCGTACAGAGAGCTCTGTCATAGAGGCGTTCAATCGCATCTACGCCGCTATCGACCACTTCGACTGCGTTGTCATCATACGAGGAGGAGGGGCCACCTCCGATTTGGGAAGTTTCGATAGCTATCCGTTGGCTGCCAATGTGGCGCAATTCCCGCTTCCGGTAGTTGTCGGTATAGGTCATGACCGAGATGAGACGGTACTCGACCACGTGGCCGCCGTCAGAGTGAAGACCCCTACGGCCGCCGCCGAGTGGCTTGTGGCAAGAGTTCACGAGACAGAGCTTCGCATCGAAGCATTGCGGCGGGAGGCAGCCGAGGCTGTCGAGGCCTGTTTGTCCCGCGAAGCGACCCGGTTGCAGCAGGTTGTGTCGATGTTGCCGCTTGCCGTCACACGGCGGTTACATGCCGAACAGTCGCGACTTCTTGCGGCCGTTGCGACCGTCGAACGAGGCAGCCGTGAGCGCATATCGCAAGAGAAGAGCCGACTGTCGTTGCTGACACATCTTATCCCCGAGCGTATATCTTCGCGCCTGCATCACGAAGCACAGCGACTCGATTCGTTGCAACAGCACATCAATCTCTTATCGCCCGACGCCCTGCTCTCCCGCGGGTACAGCTTGGTGCTCAAAGAGGGTAAAGTGGTGCGTTCTGTTGCCGACTTGGCTGCGGGTGACGCGACAACCCTGCTTCTTGCCGACGGCGAAGCATCGGCAACGATTACGGCTACACAGCAAAATTCTTAGTATTTTTCAGACAGGCAGGGGTGTGCTGATAGCGGTTGACGCCGTTCTTCGGGCTTTCGGGCGCTCCCCCCAAGCCGCCTTACGATATCAGGCCATACAGAAGCACTATCACAATAACGACCGGTGCCAGATAGCGTAACAGATAATATACGGTATCATACAACCAACGCGGATAGGGCAAAGTGTAGCTATTGGAGAGCTCATCCTCTATATCGACCTTTTTCATGCGCCAGCCCACGAATATTACCAGAAGCAATGCGCTGACAGGCATCAGATAATTGGCCGTAAGGCTGTCGCAGAGATTGAATACCACCTCATACAGCGAGCAGAGCATTGCCATGACAAGGCACACGACAAAGGCAACAGCTACCGCCACCTTGCGCGGGAGCTTAAACTCCTCGACCAGATAAGTGACGGGAACTTCGAGCAACGAAATCGATGAGGTTAGCGCCGCCACAAGCATCATAAAGAAAAACAGGATGGCTATGAGCGCTCCGCCGGGTAACTGGGCAAATACCTGAGGCAGTGTCGTGAATGCCAACCCGGGGCCCTCCTCGGGTGAGAGACCGAAAGCGAAGACGGCCGGCATGATAGCCACGCCGGCAATGAGTGCAAAGACGACGTTAGAGAGCGATGTGAGAAACGATGTGGCTACCATATTCTCCTGTTTGTTTACATACGAAGCATAGGTGAGTATGGTGCCTATGCCTATGCTCGATGAGAAAAAGGCTTGTCCGAGGGCTTCCAATACGGTTGTACCGGTTACCTTGGAGAAATCGGGCTTAAACAGGAATTTCAGGCCCTCGCTTGCCCCGGACAGGGTAACCGAGCGTACCGCAATGATTATTACCACGACAAAAAGCAGGGGCATAAGTATCTTGGAGTATTTCTCTATGCCGTTCTTTATGCCTGTCATAAGGATTCCGGCCGTAAGGACAAGAAACAGCATCGTGAAGAGCTGCGGACGCAAAGGCGATGCCGTCACCTCGCGGAAAAAGAGGGAGGTGGCATTGCTGTCGGGAAGATTAAATGTAAGCGCCATCACCAGATAGTCGGCTGTCCAGCCGCCTACCACACTGTAAAATGCCAATATGATGCTCGCCGTGGCAACAGTAATGATGCCTATCACAGGCCACTTGCTGCCGGGCGCCAGCACGCTGAACGCGCCGTATGTATTGGCATGGCTGCGCCGCCCCACCACAAACTCGGCCAGCATGATGGGCAGACAAATAACAAACACAAAGGCTATATAGATGATAATGAATGCGGCACCCCCGTTTACACCTGCCAAATATGGGAATCTCCACAAATTGCCCAGGCCTATTGCCGAGCCTACAAGTGCCATGAGCACTCCAAAAGAGGATGCAAACGAATCGCGGTTGCCAGCATGATGTGACGCCATAGTATATCGTATTGAATGATTTATTCTCCAAAGCTACGCTTTTGCTCTTTTATTTACAAACTATTTGCCATAAAAATCTTCATTTTATATTTTCCAGGGCGTGATTTTACAATCGGCTTTCAGATTGTTACTCTTTGGCAAAACAGCCAGGAACTGCCGTTCGGGCATGGCTATACGTGGGGGAGGTGGCGTCAAGGACTCTCTTTGGCTCTATCTTTTAATATAACAAGGAGGCGGCTGGCCCTGACCAACTTGAAAACTCCGTTCCGCCGGCCTCGCTCTCTTCTTTCACTATCTTTCGATAAGATAGGAGGCGGCTCGGCAGAGCACGCACTTGAAAACTCCATCCCGCCGACCTCTGCTCTCGCCTTTCACTATCTTTTGATAAGATAGGAGGCGGCTCGGCATAGCACGCACTTGAAAACTCCGTTTTCGTTTGGCTCTGCCCTCGCCTTTCACTATCTTTGTAATCTGAAATAGAGACAGAAATGCAGGAATATAAGATAGAGGAGTGGTTGCCCACCTCGCGCAAGGAGATGGAGATGCGCCAATGGGAATATGTCGACATCGTATTTTTCACCGGCGATGCCTATATCGACCATCCATCGTTTGGTGCCGCCGTACTGGGGCGTGTTCTCGAAGCCGAAGGATACAGAGTTGCCATTGTGCCACAACCCAACTGGCGCGACGACTTGCGCGACTTCCGCAAAATGGGACGTCCGCGCCTCTTCTTTGCCGTGACGGCCGGCGCCATGGATTCTATGGTAAACCACTATACGGCCAATAAAAGATTACGCAGCGACGATGCCTATACTCCGGGAGGGCGACATGGTATGCGCCCCGACTACCCCACTATCGTATATACGAAGATTCTCAAAGAACTATACCCCGATGTTCCGGTGGTGATAGGGGGTATAGAGGCATCTATGCGCCGTGTCACGCACTACGACTACTGGCAAGACAAGTTGCTGCCGCCTATTTTAGCAAGCTGCCCTGCCGACTTGCTCATCTACGGCATGGGCGAACGCCCCATCGTAGAGGTAGCCCGCCGACTTGCCGCCGGAGGCTCGACAGACTCGCTGTGCGATATACCTCAAACGGCAACATACATATCCGACGGGAAGGCACCCCACCCCAACGAGGAAGATGTGATATTGGCCTCGCACGAGGAGTGTTTACGCGACAAACGGAAGCAGGCCTCTAATTTCAAGATGGTAGAGGAGGAGTCTAACGCCTATCGCGCACATTACCTGTGGCAGGCGTGCGGCAAGGGGGTGGTACGCATCAACCCACCCTATCCGCCTATGACGACAGAAGAGCTCGATGCCGTCTATGACCTCCCCTACACCCGTATGCCGCACCCGCGCTACAAGGGGAAAACGATTCCGGCATACGAAATGATACGCCACTCGGTATGCCTCCACCGCGGATGTTTCGGGGGTTGCGCCTTCTGCACCATATCGGCTCACCAGGGCAAATTTATCTCCTCTCGCTCACAGGCCTCTATTCTGCGCGAAGTGAAAGCGGTATCGCAAATGCCCGATTTCAAAGGGTATATCAGCGACCTCGGAGGCCCGTCGGCCAACATGTATGGCATGCACGGCGAGCGGGAAGAGTTGTGCCATCGCTGCCGGCGTGCGTCATGCCTGTTTCCGGCCGTTTGCCCCAATCTTGTCACCGACCATCGCCCCTTGACAGAGT
>UQMR01000022.1 GCA_900542255.1 uncultured Porphyromonadaceae bacterium | reverse complement strand
CTTTTTGCAGCCGGCCGATCTGGAACAGTTGCCGGCCGATGCAAGGGATGAGGCGGCACACATCTGTTGGGCTGCCAAAGAGGTGGCATATAAGTTATATCCCGATGAGGCGGCCGACTTCTCGCAAGCCATAACCTTGTCGCCTGTCGTGCAGATGCCGCATGGCAGCCTTACGGCACGTATCGGTCATGATGAGCCGCATATCATAACGGTGTGCTATTCTTTGTGCGACGAGTATGTCTTGGCATACGCACAGGAACCGGCATAAGGTCGAAGATAAGATGTGAATAGATTTTCTCTGCGGGTAGTCTATCTTCTCGCAGCGAGACGGGCTCGTGTCACAGGTGAGGTAGGGACATAAAAAAATTGATTGTCATCACGACAACCAATCTTCGTTAACCTTAATTCTAATACCATGAAAAACACAGTGCAAATATACAACCGAATTTCGTATTTACAATAAAAGTAGCTAAAAAAAACTGTTGTTTAACATTGTTTAATCGTTTTGGCTTTTTGCAGGGCGTTTCCATTACGATTTTTAATAGGAATGTTACAATCGTGTTACAATTATAAACGACACTCTGCGGCAATGCGAGACTGTCGCCCGCATTCCTATGGAAACTTCTTTGTATCAGTTCGATGAAAACGGTTGCAGGAGGCAGCCTCTCGGTTATCTCCGTTCGTAGGTGACGAAAGCGTAGTTATACGGATGGCGTTCGTCGGCCGTCATCTCTTCGCGGGCAGTCTCTTGCCATACGCGGGTGTCGATGGCAGGAAAAAATCGGTCGGCCTCGGGGAAAGTGTGGTATATGTGTGTGATATACAGCTTGTCGGCACGTGCTATGGTTTGTTCGTAGAGGGTCGCGCCGCCTATGATGAAGATTTCTTCTTCCTTGTCGCCCGCAGAGAGTGCACTCTCTATGTCGGTTTCCGTGCGGACGTTTTCCCAGCGGGCCGCAGGGTTGTGCGTGACCACTACGTTGGTGCGTCCCGGTAGAGCCCCATTGGGAAGCGACTCGTAGGTGTTGCGTCCCATCACGATGGTGTGTCCCATCGTGAGAGTCTTGAAATGCTTCAAGTCATTGGGCAAGTGGCACAGAAGCTGTTGTCCTTTGCCTATGCCGCCGTCGGCGGCTATGGCAGCTATCAGTGACAGGGTGGGCATGGCGTAGCTGTTTTATACCGAAACGACACCTTTGATATGAGGATGGGGGTCGTAGCCGGTGAGTGTGAAATCTTCGTAGTGGAAGTCGAAAATAGAGGTGACGGCCGGATTGAGTTCCATACGGGGCAACGGCCGCGGCTCACGGGTGAGTTGCAGTTTTACCTGTTCGATGTGGTTGGTGTAGATGTGGGCGTCGCCCAGGGTGTGTACGAAGTCGCCGGCTTTCAGGCCCGTCACTTGCGCCATCATTTGCAGCAGGAGGGCGTAGGAAGCGATGTTGAAAGGGACACCCAAGAAGATGTCGGCGCTGCGTTGATAGAGTTGCAGGCTCAACCGGCCGTCGGCGACGTAGAACTGAAACAACGTGTGACAGGGGGGCAGATTCATGGCCGGCAGGTCGGCGACGTTCCATGCGCTTACGATGATGCGACGCGAGTCGGGATTATGGCGTATGGTATCTACCACCTCTTGTATCTGGTCTATGTGCCCGCCATTGTAGTCGGGCCACGAACGCCACTGGTAGCCGTATATATGACCCAAATCGCCGTTGTCATCGGCCCACTCGTTCCAGATACGTACGCCGTTTTCTTGCAAGTACTTCACATTGGTATCGCCGGCCAAAAACCATAACAGTTCGTAGATGATAGATTTGGTGTGTAGCTTTTTGGTCGTCAGTAGCGGGAATCCCTCTTCGAGATTGAAGCGCATCTGATAACCGAATGTGCTGATGGTTCCTGTCCCGGTCCTGTCGTTTTTGCGGATGCCGTTATCGAGGACGTGGCGTAAAAGGTCGAGGTATTGTTTCATCGTTTTGGGTGCTTTTTTTCGTATATAGAGACTTTCGCTCGATGAAGAGTGCCGACTCCTTGGGTACAAAGATACGATTTTATCGTTTTGGCGACCTTCCGGGAGGAGCAATCTGCGATATTTTGTTTTTTATTCCTCCCGGCAGGTGGCGTGTCGGGCAATTATATCGATATACTCTTTCCACTCGGGGTCTTCGGTAGCCCCTATGCGCAGCGGAAGGCTCTTCGACACGTTCAGCAACGGTTGCAGGCAGCCGGTGAGTGCTTGTGCCTGTGTGGCATAGAACATGTACCTTACCTGTTTGGCTCCGGTATATATGGCGGTCAGGACGGCGGTTTGGCTCCGTTCGAGAGCATCGCAGGCGATAGCCATGAATTGGTCTATCACTTCGGCCTCGGTATCGGTAGGCATTCCAGTGGAGTCGCCCCGCAACATCCATTGCATCTCGACCCGTTCGCCGAATTTTCCCGACAATCGGGCTGTGTCCAGATAGAGGCGGCAGCGTTCTATCACCCGGCCGCTATCGGTCTCCATGACGCTTGCGACCCATTCGTTGGATAATTGCATATCTGCTTATTCGTTTTCTTCGTTGGCTACATATTGGTATGCTCCCACATCGACATGCTCCGAACGGCTTACGCCATACATGTCGCAATCTAATGGCGGCGTGGCATAACCGGGGTCGCCCCAACCTATGGCCGACGACTCGGCAGAGCCTATGCGGTAGTCGTAGAGATAGTTCTCACGGTCGATTTGCATGAAGTGCGGCTGGCCACCCCAATAGGTGTTGATGAAATTGTTGTCGTCCGCACCCTCGACGTTGAGCATACAACTGTTGAAATATATTTGTGTACCTGTAAGGTCTCCTTCCGATATGGGGGTGGCATTGCCGGCTATCAGGCAGTTGTTGAATGCGGCCGATATGCCTTTTGCTTGTGTCTCCTCAATAGACGGTAACTGTATGGTGGCTCCCGTTATGATGTCGTAGAAGTAGTAGTTGACAATGGTGCAGTGTGTAAATTCGGCTGTGCCGCCATGGATGACAATGACCGAGTGGCCGGCGTCTGAGAGCTCGCTGTTGGTGATTTGCAGCCGGTTGCATTGCGCTGTGAGCAGGTCCTTGGTAGCGTTATGTATGATGCTGTTGTGTATGGAGAGTGTGGTGCGGCTTGTGTCGGTAGAGTCGCATAGGACTCCCCATGTAGTGCCGCGCAACATGACATGAGTCAGGCGGTTGTCGAAACTGCCGTCGAAGAAGCGTACTCCGCCCCATTGTCCGGCAAGGTTGTTGTAGGGGAGGTTGTCGAACATTTTGTCGAGCCGGTCGCCGCGCAGGGTAATGCCTTTCTCGCGGGTGCCTTCGGCCAATAGTCTCCCTTTGACTGCCAGAAACGCATTGCTGTTGAAATAGAGCGTGGCTCCCGGTTCTATCGTAAGTGTAACTCCCGGTGCCACAACCAACGAATCGTATATGATGAAGGGTTTCTCGGCGGTAAGGAGCGAATCGCTGTTGATGGTTATGCCGCGCAGCCGCTTGGCGTCTTGGGTTTGAGCCAGCAGTTTCACCTCCTGCCGTACGCCGTTGGTGACGAAGATGAGCGAGTCGCGGTTTTCTACCGGCAAGGCATTGCCGGTGGCGGCTACGTTGGCGATGATAAATATATAGAGGCTGTCTTGTCCCCGTATTTCGGTATCGTTGAAACTCGTCCCCGATAGCCCGTCGACGTTGACGATAAAGCCCGACGCACTTCCTTTTGCCAAATTGATAGAGCTTATTTTCAGCGATTTGTCGCTCCGGTTATAGACTTTCAGCGTGCGGGTTGCCGTGCCTTGCTCGGTGAATATGGTGTCGAAATTGACGGTGTCGGTAGAGAATGCGAGAATGTCGCTCGGCGATGTGGTGAACCCGTCGTCGATACAGGCAGTGAAGCAACATGCCATGCCTAATATCAGAATACATAATATGCTTGCGTGACCTTTCATTTGTAATATAACGTAAGCCGTGTTTTTTTATTGCACCTTCCCGGGGTGTATCGTTGTTGCGTTTGCCGGCGGTTTGCTTTCTCTCGCTCTCCCGATGGCAAACTTTCTGCCGTTGCGTTGCTTTTCAGCCAAATGTACGTATCTTTGTTACGTTAAAGTCAAGGATTATGAAGTATTATTTAGTCGCCGGTGAAGCGTCGGGAGATTTGCATGCCTCGCATTTGATGGCAGCCATAGCCAAGGAGGATAAAGATGCCGAGTTCCGTTTTTACGGAGGCGACCTGATGGCCTCGGTAGGAGGCGTGTGTGTGCGACACTACCGCGATATGGCCTATATGGGTTTTACGGAGGTGATAACACATCTGCGCCCGATATTGAATAATCTGGAAAACTGCAAAGCCGATATAGCTGCATGGAAGCCGCAGGCTGTGATATTGGTAGACTATCCGAGCTTCAATCTCAAAGTGGCACGTTTTGTAAAGGAGCGTCTCTCTATACCGGTTTATTATTATATCTCTCCCAAGTTATGGGCCTGGAAAGAGTATCGCATCAAGTCGATACGCCGCTATGTCGATAAGGTGTATTCTATATTGCCTTTTGAAGTGGAGTTCTATCGTCGCCATCATTACATGGTGCAGTATGTGGGTAATCCTACGGTAGACGAGTTGTCGGCACGTCCCTATGCCAATGAGACGTTCGACGATTTTGTGCGCGCCTTCGATTTGCCGGCGAAGCCTCTCATCGCCTTGTTGGCAGGTAGTCGCAAGGCCGAGATACGGCGCAACTTGCCGTTGATGATAAAGGCTGCGGAGCCGTTTGCCGATTATCAGTGCGTAATTGCCGGCGCTCCCGGCATTGCCCCCGACGAGTATGCCTGTTATTTGCAAGGTACGCAGGCGAGAGTGGTTTATGGAGCGACATATCGTTTGTTGGCACAGAGCCGGGCCGCCTTGGTAACTTCGGGTACGGCAACTCTCGAAACAGCTCTGCTGCGCGTACCGCAGGTGGTGTGTTATGCCATGCCCGGCGGACGTCTGGCATACATGCTTTTCAAGAATTGGCTCAAAGTGCGTTATGTATCGCTGGTCAATCTGATAGCCGATGCCGAGGTGGTCAAGGAGTTGTTGGTGCACCATTGTACCGCGCAGAACATCAATAGAGAACTTGAAAAACTGCTTTATGATGAGAGGGAGAGGGCCCGTATCGAGTCGGGATATGCCGAGGTGGCCCGTCGCCTGGGAACTCCCGGGGCTCCCGAACGTGCGGCCCGCGATATAGTACGCGGCTTGGAATAAGGCGGCATGAAACTCTTTATATCGTTATCGGGGGCTACAATACAACAATCTTGAAGGTAAAGGCGTCGTCGACCTGTACGATGTACACTCCTGTGGGCATATCCCACTGCGTGTGGCCGGGCGAGAGTCGTTTCTCCATGATGCGGCGGCCTGTCACGTCGTAGATGGTGGCCCGGACTCCATCGGAGGTGAGAGCCGTCATGCAGCCTTTGCCGCCCCATATCCTTACGGAAGCCTCTGCTCGGGGTATTGTAACGGCAGCCGGGTCATACTCTTGTACCGCTATGTCGCGTATGAGTATGGCGTAGCTGTCGGCGTCGCTGCACGCCTGTATGCCTATGTAATAATGCCCAGCGGCCGCTATATCGAAGGGCATGATGATGGTGGAATCATTGATGAAATTGAAATCTTTCAGCACCTTTATCGTGTACGACATATCGTCGGGATAAGGGGTGCGGCCCAGTGCGATGCGCAACGATTCGGGGTACAGGCTCAGTCCAGCGCAGCAACGGCAGTGTACCTCGTAACGCATCGTGTCGGTGAGGTGCAGGGGCGGTGTGACAAGCCAGTCATCGGCCGGCTTCGTCTCGCTCGACAGGTAACGTATGCAGCCCATGATACGGTCGGTATAGAGATGCCATGTGTTGTTGTCGCGGTTGTTGTCGACAACCGTGCAGAAGCCTATCCCCTGGGAGAAGTCGTGTCTGTATGGAATGTCGCACGCGCCCAATACGATGTCGCGATAGGCCGGTATGCCGCTACCGGCTTCGTTTACGGCAACAGCGGTGTAACGATAGCGACCGATGTGCGTCACGGAGTCGGTAAACCAATAGGTCGTTTCCCGTTCGGGTGCCTCTATGGTGTGTACAAGCGTATCGTTGCGGTACACTTCTATGCGGGATAGAGAGGCCAGTGTGTCGCCTCCGGCTGTAAGTTGGGGCGCTTTGCAGCTGATAGAGACGATATTGCGGTTGTGGTATCCCTGTGATAAAGTGAAATCCGTTACGCTGTCGGGGACAGTCGCCAGGCCTGTGGCGGCAATAGAAAGGCTGTCTAAATGCAGCATATAGCGGTTGGGTTCGCTGTGGCAATGGATGCAGAGGTTGTAGAGCGTGTCGGTGGGTACGCTGAATGAGAATCGGTAGCATCTGCTCTCGTCTGATTGCACGGCAATGTCCTGTAAGGTATGTTGTGATGCCAAGTTGCCGCAAGGGGCATATGTGATGTATGCCGAGAAATTTTCGGCAAATTCTTTTGCACCCGCATGGAGGTAGAGGCGCGCCTCATATAGCGTATCTTGTTTGAGCCGTAGGGCGGGGGTATAGAGCCGGTCGTCGGCCTTGTTTACCGTGTGGTAACGGTAGCATATGCCGGTTTTGCCCGACGTGGGCGTGAATAGTTGCCATGTATAGCCATCGTTGTTGGTATCCTCTATGGTAAATGCGTCGAGCATGTTGCCATTCCACCTTGTTACGTGGTAGGGCGGTTCTATGATGCAGTCGTAATAGAATGGTTCTGTAAAAGATTCTTCTGCCTCGTATGATGGAATGTATGCTGTTATGCCGTAGTAGTATGAGCCCGGAACCGGGGGAAGCGAGTCGGCAGCTTCGCATAACGTCGTATCGGAGATTGTTACGAGGTCGGGATAGCGGGTTACCCTGTATCGTAAAACATCGGTATTCAGTATGCCGTTGTGCATGGCCTCGGGCCTTTCCCATTGGAGGCGTATTATAGGCAGCTCGGTTGTGATGTCTATCTCTTTTATCGGTAACGGGTAGTCGTATCCCGAGAAAAAGCGGGTATGGCTGAGGGCCCCCTTGCCATATTCGTTATATGTCTGTAACGATAAGGTGTGTTCACCCGCGGGAAAAACAAACGGGATGTAGTATGGCTGCCCGGCTTGTAGGATTATGGTGTCTGCCTCGACTTGGTCTATCGATATAATAGCGCGCAGGTATGACGAGAGTGCATGCGACTGCATGTCGGTCGTGGGGGCTATAAAATAGATGGTACCTGTCTGTACTGCATTGCGGTCCTGGAATGTTACATTCAGGTCGCGGACAGCCGCCGGTATGCGTAACTCGTTGCGGAGTGAGTCTAAGACAAGTGCGTGGATGGCTGTCACCGAGTTGTATGACCGTATCGCACGCTCCTCTTCGGCGATGAGGTCGTAACGGTATAGGGTGCAATTATCATCGGTAGATATGCTGCGGTATATCGCATGGCGTGTGGGGTCGTAATAAGAAGCCTGCATCTGGCCTCCGGCCTCTTTTACCTGAAATAACCGTTTTACGGTGAAATTGTTGCGGTCGATGCTGCACAGGTAGCCATCGCGGGAGAATCCGTATATTGTGCCGTCTGACGAGAGGCATAATGCAAAGCATTCGTCTCCTTCGGGACACTCGGCCCGCTGTGAGATGATGTAATTCTTGGCCGAGATTGTCACCCAACTGTAATGTTCCATATCGCTGATGTAGCATAGCATGAAAAGGTTTTTCTCTTCGGGAAGGTACACTGCCGAATAGGGTAGATAGTAGGGCGAGTTGGTCAATCGAAGATTCTTTACGTGTTGCCAATTTCTCGTGTCGAAAAACTTATACAAAATATAGGACTGGTTGTTTTCGTCGTAACGGATAGATGGGCATACGAAGCAGCTGTCGGTAAAGAATGAGTGATATGAGTATAGCGTTGCCTCCGAGGGCAAGAGTGTCTCGATGGTGTCGCTGCTCTCGGGGGCAAGAGCGGCAATGCTTCCGCGGTCGTTGCCTTCGATATAATCGGTATAAAGCAGATGTCCTGCAAGAACCGGGAACTCTTTCGTTTGAGCTTGGGCGAGAATGGTTCCGAGCAGGAGAAAAATGGTTGTGGTTTTTATGATGTAGGGAAGATTGTGCATTATGTGAGCTTCGTTATGATAGGCAATCTGTTTTCGACTGCAAATATACGATAAGTCGCGGTAAAACCGGAGTGTTATGCCATACATTCGCTCGGGCGGGAGTGTTGTGGGCCGATGGCTGCATACGCCTCTTGCTACAACAATAGAGGAGCCCTTGCGTGGAGCGTTTCTTAGGGCCCCTTTCTATGGAGGGGTGCGATGGCTCTATAATAAAGAGGCTGCATGGGAATGCAAGTTCCCCATGCAGCCTTATATCTCTTTTATGAGTGACAGATACTTCCGTCGGTAAGCCGCTGGCCGTTAGAATTTCCAGCTGATACCCCCCATGACGTAGCTGCCGCAGGTGTAGCCTACCTCGCCGTTGACAGAGAACGAGGGGGTGAAATAGTAGCGTACGCCCACAGCTTCGGTGTACTCGAAGAAGCCGCTTGTATCGTGCCCGTGTCCGTCTCTTGCATCCCAGAAGCGAACGCCTCCGCCGATACCCGAGATAACGTAGGTATCTAATTTGTCAATGAATTGGAAGTGGAAAGAACAGGTTGCCATGAAAGAGAGGTCGTCGGTGCCGCTCCACCACAGGTTATTGCCTACTGCGCCTCCTATGCCCAACGAGGCACGGTCGTTAATCCAGCCGTCGACGATACAATAGTCGAAAGAGAGTTTTTGCGAGAATCCCGAGCCTACGCCCACCGTAACGGAGCCGAGTGCGTCGCCTTTGGCAAATACATGGTCGCTGAGGGTGGGAAGCCCTGCAAATGCGCTACTTGTGCATAAACAGAGAAGCGCGGCTAATGAGGTTCTGAAAAGATTTTTCATAACAATGTTTCTTGGGGTGTTTAATATTTAGTTTAGTTTCTTGTCGTCTCCCTTTTGTGGGGGATTTTCTATGTTACAAAATTATTGAAATAGTCATAGCCAATGGCTCTTGCGTAGTTAATTTTTTATAACAGGCTGGCAGGCCTTTATCCCCTCCTGCAACGCGCCGTCGGGCTTGATGGCAAAGAGCAATTGCGCCCTGTGACGGGACATATCTTCTCTGCCATCTGTTGTTGAATAACAAATATAAGCCTTGTTTTTCCGGCTGCGGAGAGAAAAAACGGCTGGGAACAACCTGTTTGCGGGAAAGGTCTCTCTCTTGCATGAGCAATGTTGTCGCTTTCGCGTTTCGGCAGGCGTGATTGTTCCCGGCCGTTTTTACAAATTGGCGCAATGACTCTGTCTCTGCTGTCGGGTACCCCTCCTTGCAGACAGGTTATTCCATCGCTGCGGCAATGCGGGTGGCTATGTCGTTCATTTCCTGTGCCGGCAGCGATAGTTTCTCGCGGAAGAAGTCCATATCTTTCTCGGTTTGGATAGGTATAAGGTGAATATGGGCGTGTGGTACTTCCAAACCCAGTACGGCAACGGCTACGCGTTTGCACTCGATGGTCTTTTCCAAGGCTTTGGCAACCTTCTTGGCAAAGAGCATAAGACCCTTATACTCGTCGTCGTCGAGGTTGAAAAGATAGTCTACCTCGTGCTTGGGTACTACCAGTGTATGGCCTTTGGTGATGGGGTTGATGTCGAGGAATGCAAAGTAGTTGTCGTCTTCGGCTACTTTATAGCAGGGAATCTCCCCTGCGATGATACGGCTGAAAATAGATGCCATGATATGATGTTTTTAGAGGGTGAATAAATTTATTCGACGGTAATACGGTGGTCTAAACGGGCATCGATGCTTTGGCCTTGCGAAGAGAGGCGGGCGATGTATGCTTCGAGCATCTCCCGCACGGTGTCGGGGTAGTCGGTACGCTTTTCGGCGCGGGTGAAAGGTTTCATTTTGTCGCCCCCGTTGGCTACGTAGTCGAGTGTGGCTATCGTATAGAGCCTGTTCTCGTCGATGCCTTTCCCGTTGATGGTGAGTGACCCTACTTTATTCTCTTGGATGTTGAGTTTCACTTCGCGACTTACGCCCTCGCCCCCTCGCAGGGCAATGATGTCAAACAGCTCTTTCACCTCTTTTCCCCGGAGGGTTACTACGGAGAGGTAGTTGTCGAAGGGAAATGCTGTGAAAAGGTCGCCTCGGGTAATATCGCCTTTCTTGATGTCGGCGCGTACGCCGCCCGTGTTTACGATGGCAAAATCTACGGGCTTCCCGGTACGCTCGGAGGCTATTGTGACAAATGCGTCGCATACCCAGTTGGTGAGTCGGCTCTCGGGTTTCAGGACCTCCATGTCGCATTTTGAAGAGCCAATCACGACGCGCATAAGGCTGTCGACGGTGTGCCGGTAATCGTCGAGCCGGGCTGCGAATGCCGGGTCGATGCGATTGTCATAGCGGCCGTCTACGGGCAGCAAGCGGTATTCTACTTGGGGAGAGCGGCTTTTGTCGGTCGGTATGGTGATGGAGGCAAAGCCTAAGTATGCCCCGCTCTTGCCCGTTTGTGCAATGACGATTTCGTTGCTGTCGCGGTTGAGGAAACGCGACGGCGGTTGTAGCAACGTATGGGAATGTCCGCCGATGACCAGGTCTATATAACGTGTGTTGGCTACGACAACCGAGTCCACGGGTTCGCCGGTGTTGTTTTCGTCATCGTAACCTAAGTGCGAGAGCGCGACTACGAAGTCGGCACCCTGTTCGTGCAAGGCCTTGGCTGCGCTGTCGGCTACGGCAAGAGGGTTGGTGTATGTCATGCCTGTGCAGCGCGAGGGGTCGATGAGTCCGGCCGGTTGTACGTTGAGTCCGATAAAACCTATCTTCACGCCACCGGCGTCGCATATGGTAGAGCTCTTCACAATATCGCGCACAGTGGTGTTGGCCAGGTCGTAGTTGGTAGAAACGGTGACGGCATTACATGATGTAAGCATGGCAGCGAGAGCCTCCATGCCGTTGTCGAACTCGTGGTTGCCTAACGTGCGAACATTGTAGCCCATGGCGTTCATGGCCACAGTTTCTATCTCTCCGCCGAAAATATTGAAATAAGGTGTGCCTTGCACCGCATCGCCGGCATCAACCAGCAGCAGATGCGGGTACACGGCTCTCAGACTGTCGATAAGGGCTTTGCGACGCTCTACGCCACCCATCCCGGGATAGTCCTTGTGAGAGCTGTCGAGCGGGTCTATTTGGCTGTGGGTATCATTGGTAAAGAGTATGACTACCTGTTTGTCCTGCGGCGTGCAAGAGGGGAACAGAGCCGTGAGGCACATGACTGCCACGAGGCTGATGAGTGAAAATGAATGGATTCTTCTCATATTGTGTATGTTGGTTGCAAGTAATGGCCGTGCTATGGAAACTTGTCGTACAAAGATAGTGCAACCCGGGCAAATAGCAAGGGGCGCCGATGCTTTTCTCGGCCGGGTTTTTCTTGCCCGCGGCACCCGTTTCCTGTTGCGGTTGTGGCCGCCGTTGCCGAAGGGGGCCCCATATTAGGAGTCTATATATTTCCTTTTGAGTGACAAATTTACTACTTTTGCCGTCGAAACAGAGTCGCAGAACGACTCGGTGCTTTTCAAGAGATTCGAGTAACGGTTTTAAGGTTAAAAACAAGATAACAAACGAAATGAAAGTAGCTATTGTGGGCGCGAGCGGCGCCGTAGGGCAGGAGTTTCTGAAAGTACTTGAAGAGAGAAATTTCCCCATCGACGAATTGCTGTTGTTCGGCTCGTCGCGAAGTGCGGGTCGCACTTATACATTCAGAGGTAAAGAGATTGTTGTGAAGGAATTGCGTCACAATGACGATTTTGCCGGAGTAGACATCGCTTTTACATCGGCAGGTGCAGGCACCTCGCGTGAGTTTGCCGATACCATCACCCGCCACGGAGCGGTGATGATAGACAATTCGAGTGCCTTCCGTATGGATTCCGATGTGCCGTTGGTAGTACCCGAGGTGAATGGGGAGGATGCCTTCGATGCCCCCCGTCGTATAATTGCCAATCCCAACTGTACGACCATACAGATGGTAGTGGCTTTGCAGGCGATAGAGAAATTGTCGCATATTGTGCGCGTACACGTAGCTACCTATCAGGCTGCCAGCGGGGCCGGTGCATCGGCCATGGCCGAATTGCAGAAACAGTTTGAGCAGATAGCGGCCGGCGAGAAGCCTACCGTAGAGAAGTTCTACTATCAGTTGGCCTACAACCTTATTCCGCAAGTCGATGTCTTTACCGATAATCTCTATACCAAAGAGGAGATGAAGATGTATAACGAAACGCGCAAAATCATGCACTCGGATGTGAAGGTGAGCGCGACCTGTGTGCGTGTGCCTGTATTGCGGGCTCACTCGGAGGCTGTGTGGGTAGAGACCGAGCGCCCTGTAAGCGTAGAGGAGGCCCGTGCCGCCTTTGCGGCTGCCGAGGGGGTGGTATTGTATGACAATCCGGCAGAGAAGCAGTATCCCATGCCGCTCGAACTGGCCGGAAAAGACCCTGTCTTCGTAGGCCGCATACGCAAAGACCTGACCTGTGACAACGGCCTTTCGTTCTGGTTGGTAAGCGACCAAATCAAGAAAGGTGCCGCTTTGAATGCCGTGCAGATAGCCGAGTATATGATGGCTCACGCCCGGTAAATAAGATGATTGTATAAAAGGGGGATGCACTTTGTGAGTGCATCCCCTTTTTGTTTCCCGAACACAGGGAGGCGGCGAATTGTCCGTATAGCTTTCTACAAGACAGGTGTGCCCGGCAAAAAGCATGGGGAACCGTTGCTTTTTGCCCTCGTTTACACTATCTTTGCCAGTTAAAAGATTGTTTTCATGTCGCGACCAGTCATTACCATAAAAGGAGCCAGGGTAAATAACCTGAAAAATATAGACGTAGAGATACCGCGCAACAAGCTCACCGTGATTACGGGTTTGTCGGGCTCGGGTAAATCTTCGTTGGCTTTCGATACGTTGTATGCCGAGGGGCAACGGCGGTATGTCGAGAGCCTCTCGGCATACGCCCGACAATTTCTGGGCAGGATGAGCAAGCCCGAGTGCGATTACATCAAGGGAATACCGCCGGCCATAGCCATAGAGCAGAAGGTAAATACGCGCAATCCGCGTTCTACGGTGGGCACCTCTACCGAGATATACGATTATTTGCGCATGTTGTTTGCCCGCGTAGGACATACTATTTCGCCGATTTCGGGCGAGGAGGTGCGCCGTCATGATGTGGGCGATGTGATAAGCCGCATGTTGTCGTATCCGCAGGGTACCCGCTTTGCACTGCTTACCCGGTTGTTGCTGCCCAAGGGGCGCAGTCTGGTAGAGCAGTTGGGTGTGCTGTTGAAAGAGGGCTTCTCGCGCGTGGAGCGCAAGGGCGAGTTTATTCCCATAGAAGATATACTCAGGCAAGCCGAGGAGTTCCCCGTAGAGGAGCTTCGGCTGTTGGTAGACCGCATGTCGGTATCGGATAGCGCAGCCTCGATAAGCCGTCTCACCGATTCGGTAGAGACCGCGTTTTTTGAGGGCGGGGATGAGTGTGTGTTGCAGTTCCACCTTTCGGGCGAAGTGAAAGAGTACCATTTCAGCAAGCGCTTCGAGGCTGATGGGATAGCGTTTGAGCCCCCGAGTGACCTGATGTTTAATTTCAACAGCCCGGCCGGCGCGTGCCCCCAATGCGAGGGATTCGGTAAAATTATAGGAATAGATGAGAATCTGGTTGTCCCCAATAAGACGCTGTCGGTCTACGACGATGCGGTTTTGTGTTGGCGGGGCGAGAAGATGAGCGCATGGAAAGATGCCTTTATCCTGGCATCGGAGCGTACAGGTTTCCCGATACATAGGCCCTACTACCAGCTTACCGATGAGGAGAAGTCTGTTTTGTGGGAGGGAGCTCTCGGCGTGCATGGCTTGAACGATTTCTTTGCCATGCTGCAAGAGAACCAATACAAGATACAATATCGCGTGATGCTGTCGCGATACAGAGGCAAGACGACCTGTCCGTTATGTCACGGCTCGCGTCTCAAAAAGACCGCCTCGTATGTGCAGGTGGCGGGATATACGATGATGCAACTGGTGCGCATGCCTATCAATAAGCTATGTGCGCTTTTTGCCGAAATGAAGTTGCCCGAGACCGACGAGAAGATAGCTGCACGGCTGTTGTTGGAGATACGCAACAGGTTGCAGTTTATGCAGGATGTAGGGCTGGGTTATCTTACGCTCGACCGGTTGTCGTCGACACTCTCGGGCGGAGAGAGCCAGCGTATCAATCTCGCCACATCGTTGGGTAGCAGCCTGGTGGGGTCGCTTTACATACTCGACGAACCGAGCATCGGGTTGCACTCGCGCGATACGGGGTTGCTCATCAGGGTCTTGCGGCAGTTGCAGCAGTTGGGCAATACGGTGGTCGTGGTAGAGCATGACGAGGATATCATACGGGCTGCCGATTACATTGTCGATATAGGCCCCAAGGCCGGTCGCTTGGGAGGCGAGGTTGTCTATCAGGGCCCTTTACAGCCGCTTCCCGAGATAGACGACAGTTATACCGTAGGTTATCTGACGGGCAGGTATGAGATACCTCTCCCCGAGCATCGCCGCAGATGGAACAACTACATCAAGGTGGAGGGCGCTGCCGAAAATAACCTGAAAAATATAGATGTGACTTTTCCGTTGCGTGCCATGACCGTAGTGTCGGGCGTGAGCGGCTCGGGAAAATCTACGCTGGTGGGTATGGTACTCTATCGGGCGTTGATGCACCATTTGGGCGAGGGCGGCGAGATGCCCGGCACGTTCTCCCGTTTGTCGGGCGACTTGTCCATGATAAAGGGCGTGGAGTATGTCGACCAGAACCCGATAGGCAAATCGTCGCGTTCCAATGCAGCCACCTATCTGAAAGCCTTCGATGAGATACGGCGTCTCTATGCCGAGCAGCAAAGCGCCAAACAGATGGGTTTCAGCGCCTCTTACTTCTCGTTCAATGCCGAGGGCGGCCGGTGCGAAGCCTGCAAGGGAGAGGGTGTCATAACGGTTGCCATGCAATTCATGGCAGATATCACGCTCGAATGCGAGAGTTGTCATGGAAAACGGTTCAAGCAAGAGGTGCTCGATGTAGAGTATCGCGGAAAGAATATCAGTGATGTGCTGGATATGACGGTCAACCAGGCGATAGAGTTCTTCGGTGCCTCCAACGGCCTGTCGGAGCGGCGCATCGTGAAGCGATTGCAGCCTTTGCAGGATGTAGGGTTGGGTTATATCAAGTTGGGGCAATCGTCATCGACCCTGTCGGGAGGCGAAAACCAACGTATCAAACTCGCCTTCTTCCTGAGCAACGAACGGCAGGAGCCCACAGTATTCGTTTTCGACGAACCTACCACCGGCTTGCATTTCCACGATATAAATACGCTTATGAAGTCGTTGAATGCCCTTGTAGAGCGGGGGCATACGGTTATCATCATAGAGCATAATCTCGATGTCATAAAATGTGCCGATTATGTGATAGATATGGGGCCCGAGGGCGGCGATGCCGGCGGTTATGTGGTATGCGCCGGCACACCCGAAGAGGTTGCGGCGTCACCTCGTTCCTATACAGGCCGCTATTTGCAGGAGAAGCTGGCCAAGACAAAGGGAGAACAATGAGACGGAGGAGTGTTATATATGCTTTTTTAGCCGGAATGTGTTGTTTCACGGCGTCGGCGGGGTTGGGTGTCTACTCCTCTTCGGCCCGGTTTGCGCTGGAACAGTGGCGCTCGGGCAAGGCCAAAGCCCGCTGGTCGGGAGAGGTATCGGCCGCTCGCATGCCGGTGACCATACAGACGCGCGACATAGCGGCATTGGAGGCGGCCGGTGTAAAGGTGGGCACGCAGGTAGGCGATTGGGTTACGGCGTGGGTCACATGCGACAGTTTGGGGGTGATAGGTGAGATTCCCGGCGTGACATATATAGAAGCCGGCAATGTGGTATATCCTACCCTCGACAAGGCCCTGCCGGATATAGGGTACGATGCCGTGTCAGACTCCCCCATATTGCCTATGCCCTATACCGGAAAAGGGGTGATAGTGGGGGTTGTAGATATAGGATTCCAATGGGACCATGCCGCATTCAGGCGTGCCGACGGCTCGACGCGTATTGCTGCTGCCTGGAACCAGAACGATTCTACGGGGACACCCCCCGACGGCTATATCTACGGTTCGTTATTCGACACCGAGGAGGAGATATTTGCCGCACATCCGTGTGCCATAGAGACTCATGCCACGCACGTGGCCTCTATTGCAGCCGGGAGCTCTTTCGGTGAGAATCCTTATGGAGGAGTGGCCCGTGAGGCGGAGTTGGTGCTGGTCGATGCTCTGCATACGCCCGACGGGGGTATATACACAGAGGGTATTATAGACGGTATTCGATTTATATGCGATTATGCTGCCGGTGTGGGAAAACCTTGTGTGATAAATTTGAGTATAGGGGGGACGACGGGCCCTCACGATGGTACGTCGCCGTTTGACCAGATGTGCGACAGCTTGCAGGGCGCCGGTATGTTGCTGGTGGGCGCCATGGGAAATATGGGTGCGTATAATTATCATTTGGGATACGACTTCGACACGCAGGCCGAGAGCTTTCGCACAGGATTTCGTCAGCAGCGGCTCGTCTTGCCCGAGGTGGATATGTGGAGCGAATCGCCGGTGCGGTTTGCCATTGAGATATATGAATATAATGCCGTAGAGCCGCTGGCTGCAACCGGCTGGCTGTCGGTAGACAGCGGATGGTGCGATACGGTGTTGCCGTATGGCGGGGAGGAGATTCTGGTTGAGGCGGCATCGTCTCACAGCGAAGCCAACGGATTGTATAACAACCAGTTCAGGCTGAGTGGCGCAACAGATATTCCCGGCGCCTTCTTTGTCCTTGCCGTAGAGGGCCAAAGCGGGCGTATAGATATGTGGAGCAATGCGCCGGCCAATACTTTCGATAACTTCGGCCGTAATGACCTGATAACCGGCGACCGCGAGATGTCGCTTTTGGAGGTAGGGGGTACCGGGCGGCGTATCACATCGGTGGGTGCATACGTGACAAATACATCGGTGGCGGTGCAAAACGGAGGTACATATAGTGTCGATTATACCTTGCATGACGTGGCTCCCTTTTCGAGCCGGGGATTTACCCGCGACGGCCGGATGAAACCCGAGGTGATTGCCCCGGGCAGCATTGTTACGGCGGCTTATAATGAGGTGTTGGCGACCGACCCTTCGGGTTTCTTTTACGGGATGACCGTGGGAGCCTATACCTTCGACGGCGCACCCTATTATTACGGGGCTAACTCGGGAACCTCTATGGCGTCGCCTGTGGTGGCCGGAGTCTATGCCTTGTGGTTAGAAGCGGCTCCCTCTCTTACGCCCGAGGAGGCTAAGGCGGTGTTGCGCTCTGTCTCGACGACCGACGAATACACCTCCGACCCCGCGGCTGCGGGCTATGGCAAGATAAATCCCTACGCCGGGTTGTGTTATTTGTTGCAGGTGGGCGGTATAGAAGATATACAGGCGCTCCCCCGGGCCATACTCTATCCCTCGGTAGGCCAAGGGGAGTTTTCCATCCTGCCGGCAGCCGATGCCGATGATGCTGTGATAGAGATATATACCATGGCGGGCGTGCAGATATACCGTCGCCCCATAACAGGATGTGCAGCCGGAGTCCCTGTACAGGTGGCATTGCCGGCTTCCCCCAGCGGCATGTATGTGGTGCGGATGCAGACGCAGGAATGGAGCGAAGTTTTCAGGTATCTAATCGAGTAGCGGTGAAGAGGGAGGGGATAGGTTGTGAAAACGTTTGCATAGAACCGATACTAAAAAAATTGATATTTGATTTGTAATTATTTTAAGATAATATATACCTTTATCTTTCCAAAACATTAATATTATGACGTTAACCTTTTGTATACGGTACCATACTTTATGGGGCGAATCTATCGGACTCATTTTTGAAGGTGAGGAGCAGATATATGCCATGACTTATGGCGATACCGACTGTTGGCAGGCGGAAATAGATTGTCACGATAAGAAAACATTGCAATATAGATATGTAGTATGTCGCGACGGAGTGCGGGTGCGCGAGGAGTGGACTGGCCATAGCATTTGTGTGAGCAGCCATGTAGAGCATTGCCGCATTTATGACGCCTGGAATGATATCCCTGCCGGAAACGCATTTTACAGTGCTGCGTTTACGAAAAGTATTTATGCCCGACGTTGCGGCTGGCGCGAGCCGCTGGCAGCCGAGCGCGGCAAAATATTGATACAGGTAAGGGCCGCTTCGGTACGACCCGATGAGACGCTTGCCATTGTGGGCAGCTGCCCCGCCTTGGGCGAGTGGAACGTATCGCGGGCTTTGCGGCTGGATGACAGCTCCTATCCTCTTTGGATGGTCTCTATCGATGCCGAGGAGGCCGGTGCGGCGTTTGAGTATAAGTTTGTCATACTCGATGCCATGACCGGCTCGTTGAAGATGTGGGAGGCCGGATGCAATCGCCGTTATGTCGCCGGGAAGGGCGAGGAGAATGACGCCGTCGTGCTCTCGGGCCTGCAAATGAGCGATGCTACACGTGTGTGGCGCGGGGCCGGAGTTGCAATCCCCGTCTTCTCGCTGCGCAGCGAGAAGAGTTTCGGTGTGGGCGACTTTGCCGATTTGCGTTTGCTGGTAGATTGGGCGGTTGCCACAGGGCAACGCATGATACAGGTGTTGCCCGTCAACGATACGACGATGACCGGCACATGGCAAGACTCATATCCGTATAGCGCCAATTCGATATATGCGTTGCATCCGCAATATTTGCGTGTCGAAGAGGTGGGCGAGATAAAGGATGCGGAGCGGAAGGCCTATTTTGAGCAACAAAAGAGCGAGTTGAATGCTTTGCCCGAGATAGACTATGAGCGCGTAAACAAGGTAAAGAGCGAGTATATAGCCGAGCTTTTTGAACAGCAGGGCGACAAAGACCTTGCCACAGACGATTTCATGGCCTTCTTTGCAGCCAATAAACATTGGCTGTTGCCCTATGCGGCATATCGCACGCTGTGCGAAGAGTATCACACCCCCGATTTCCACCGCTGGGGTGCGTATGCTACATACGATGCCGCTGCCGTTTCGCTTTTCGAGACACCCGAGAGTCCTTATAGCCGCACGATGCGGTTGCACTACTTCACGCAGTATCATCTGCAAAAACAGATGAAGGCCACGCGGGCCTATGCCAATGGCCGCGGCGTTGTGCTGAAAGGCGATGTGCCTATCGGCATCAGTCCGCGTAGTGCCGATGCCTGGGCTACGCCCAGATATTTCCACCTCGACAGCCAGGCCGGTGCGCCGCCCGATGATTTTTCGGTGCTGGGGCAGAATTGGTTCCTGCCTACCTATAATTGGGACGAGATAGCCAGAGATGATTATCGGTGGTGGAAAGCCCGTTTCAAAAAAATGGCAGAGTATTTCGATGCTTACAGGATAGACCATATCCTGGGATTTTTCAGAATATGGGAAATACCGTGCAGCGCATTGCATGGATTGCTCGGCCACTTCAATCCGGCCTTGCCTTTTACGGCCGAGGAGCTTGCCGCAAGGGGATTCCACTTCGATGCCGATTTGTACACACAGCCCTATGTGCGGGATTATATGCTGGGTGAGATATTCGGCGAGTACACCGATGAGGTACGCCGCAACTATCTTGTATCGCAGGGCAACGGTTGCTACAAGTTGCGCGAAGAGGTTGATACGCAGCAAAAGGTGGCTGCCTTGTTTGAGGGGAAAGAGGATGAGCGCAGTGTGACCTTGCGCGACGGGTTGATGCAACTCCTGGATGAGGTCCTCTTTGTAGATGCTCCCATGAACAACGGCCGCTATCATCCGCGCATATCGGCCTGGCAATCCTATATCTATCGTTCGCTGCCCGATTATCAGAGATACGCATTCGATGCGCTCTATACCGACTTCTATTACTATCGCCATAACAACTTCTGGTATGGCGAGGCGATGAAGAAGCTCCCGCCGCTGCTGTCGGCAACCGATATGCTGGTATGCGGTGAGGATTTGGGTATGATACCGCATTGTGTACCCTCCGTGATGAGGCAGTTGCAGATTTTGTCGCTCGAAGTACAGCGGATGCCCAAGGCGCAGAATGCCCTCTTCGGCAATACATGGGATTATCCCTACCTCTCGGTAGCCACTACCTCGACACACGACATGTCGGGCATTCGCAGCTGGTGGGAGGAAGACCGGGCTCACATGCAGAATTTTTATAACAACGTGTTGGGCTTCGAGGGCGCCATGCCCTATTTCTGCGAGCCCTACGTGTGCGAGCGCATCATAGACAGGCACTTGGAGTCGCCCTCGATGCTTGTCGTGTTGCCACTGCAAGACTGGCTTTCTATGGATGGCACGTTGCGTCGCGAGAACCCGCAGGAAGAGCGCATCAATGTACCGGCTATCAATCCCTATTATTGGCGTTACCGGATGCATCTCACCATAGAACAGTTGCTGGCGGCTACCGCATTTAACGAGAAGATGCGCGGGAAGATAACCAATACAGGACGATAACCCTTTTGTCGTATTGAGATAACAGCAGGCAGCCTTGCACTCTTTTGCAAGGCTGCCTGCTTTGCATATCAGTGGCGCGACCTTCCGTATGCTCGTCCCCGATGTCGTGCGATTGCCGGGGTATGGAGGTAAAGAAGCGGGGGTATGAAGCGTCGTTGCCGGTTGTGAGAGAAAAACGGGTTTCTGAAAAAAACATAACAGGGCGCGTGCCTTGGCATAAAAGCAAGCATAAGGCTGTGATTTGCCAATCTTTTCGTATCTTTGTCGGTCAATTGCCTAAATATCCGTAACAAAGGCATACCAAAGCAAAGAAACAGAAATTATATGAAACAGTACAATCTGCTGAATGTCGTAATGGGTTGGGTGGTATTTGTCGTAGCGGCAATCACTTATATCCTTACGTTGGAATCTACTGCAAGTTTTTGGGACTGCGGTGAGTTTATTGCCTCGGCCTACAAGTTGGAAGTGGGACACCCGCCCGGTAACCCCATATTTATGTTGACGGGGCGCTTTTTCGCTAATTTTGCTTCCGACCCGAGCCAAGTGGCATATCTGGTCAATCTGATGTCGGGCTTGTTGAGTGCCGGCACTATCATGTTCCTCTTTTGGACGATTACCTATCTGGCCAAGAAACTGATAATCTCCGAGGAGCGTCCCATGACAACAGCCCGTATGATAACGGTACTCGGCTGCGGTCTTGTAGGCGCCTTGGCTTATGCTTGGAGCGATACGTTTTGGTTCTCGGCTGTCGAGGGTGAGGTATATGCCTACTCGTCGTTCTGTACGGCAGTGGTATTTTGGCTTATCCTGAAATGGGACAGCGTGGCCGACGAGCCCTATGCCAACCGCTTCCTGATACTGATAGCCTATGTGATAGGCGTCTCTATCGCGGTGCACCTGCTCAACCTGTTGTGCATTCCGGCGATTGTGTTGGTGTACTACTACCGCAAGTTCAAGAACGTCAGTGCCAAAGGCTCTCTGGTAGCCTTGTTGGTATCGTTTGTCATCATCGTATTGCTGCTCTACGGTCTGGTTCCCGGGTTTGTGAAAGTGGCCGGATGGTTTGAGCTTTTCTGTGTCAATGTATTGGGCATGCCCTACAACACCGGTGTGATTATATACTTCTTCATCACGCTGGCCAGCATCTCGTGGGCCATATACGAGAGTTATGCACAGCGTAACGAGCTTTATATCAAGCTGTCGTTCTTGCTGAGCGTCGTGCTGGTAGGAATACTCTTCATAGGCGACGGTATTTGGGTAGGTCTGTTGCTGACGGCTGCCTTGGTCGTATATCTGATGCTTGCCAAGAAGACACCCGTGATAGCCCTCAATACAATATTGGCCGGGTTGCTGGTCATATTCATCGGTTACTCGTCGTATGCTCTCATTATCATACGTTCTACCGCCAATACGCCGATGGACCAAAATTCGCCGCAAGACGTATTTGCACTTGCCGGCTATTTGGCACGCGACCAATATGGCGACAACCCGCTCTTCTACGGCCGCACCTTCGCTTCGCAAGTGAAGCGTGACGAATCGGGCAAGCCCGTTATCAAAGAGGGCAAGCGAATCATACGCCAAGTGGTGAAAACCGATGCAAACGAGCCCGACCGTTATGTGGAGATAGGTCGCGAAGAGGAGTATGTATATGAAGATGAGCTGAATATGCTCTTCCCCCGCATGTATAGCGAGAAACCCAACCACATAAGCGCCTATAAGGAGTGGAGCGGTTTCAAGGGGCATAATGTGACGGTGAATACGCCGCAAGGGGCAAAAACGGTGAAGAATCCGACCTTTGGCGAGAACCTGCGTTTCTTCTTGGATTACCAGCTCAATTACATGTATTGGCGCTATTTCCTGTGGAATTTCGTGGGTCGCCAAAACGATATGCAGGGTCATGGAGAGGTAGACAAAGGTAACTGGATAAGCGGTATCAAGTTTATCGACAAATTCATCGAGGGCGATTCTACCTATCTGCCCGACGATATGAAGGAGAACCCAGGCCGTAATGTCTTCTATTTCATGCCGTTGATTTTGGGCCTGATTGGACTTCTGTTCCAAGCCTACTCGGGTAAGCGCGGCATAGAACAGTTTTGGGTAGTATTCTTCCTCTTCTTTATGACGGGTATAGCCATTGTGCTCTACCTCAACCAGACGCCCTATCAGCCGCGCGAGCGCGATTATGCCTATGCCGGTTCCTTCTATGCCTTTGCTATCTGGATAGGATTGGGTGTTGCCGCCATAACCCGTTTCATGGAATGGGTAATGGAGAAATGCAAAGTGGAGAACCGCACCGTCGCAGCCGCTGTGGCACTCTTGGTATGCATGGTAGTGCCTTTGCAGATGGTGAGCCAGACGTGGGACGACCACGACCGCTCGGGACGTTACGTGGCGCGCGACTTCGGTATGAACTACCTGTCGAGCGTAGAGCCTAATGCCATTCTCTTTACCAATGGCGATAACGATACCTTCCCCTTGTGGTATGCGCAAGAGGTGGAGGGGTATCGTACCGATGTGCGTGTGTGCAACCTCTCTTATCTGCAAACAGACTGGTATATCGACCAGATGAAGCGTCCGGCTTATGAGTCGGCTCCGCTCCCCATATCGGCCGCACCTACCGTGTATGCTTACGACAAGCGCGCCTATAACTATGTAATACCGCGTATGGAAGACTCGCTGACGGTACGCGAGGCACTCAATTTCTTGTATAGCGATGAGGCGTGGACCAAGGAGCTGCCGTCGTATGGCATGATAAATCACCTGCCTACCGCCAAGCTCTATATTCCCGTAGACCCCGAGGTGGCGCGCGAAAATGCCGGTATCCCCGACGAGTATATCGACAGTATTGCTGATAAGATAGTTCCCAACTTCGCCGGTAAGACGGGCTTCACGATGAGCGAGATAGCATCGCTGGACCTTATCAACACCAATATCGAGCAAGGGTGGAAACGCCCCGTATATTTTGCCGTGACAGTTTCCAACAGCCTTTATTTGGGACTCGAAGATTATTTCGTACGCACCGGTATGGCATACCACCTGGTACCTGTAAAGAACGAGGGTATGGGTGTGGATACCGAGCGGATGTATGAAAATATGATGACGAAATTCAGATGGGGCGGCCTGGATAAGGCTACACCCGAGCATCCGCTCTATTTGGACGAGAACGTGCGCCGCATGTGCCAGACGATACGTCTCATGTTCTCGGAACTCGTAAATGGTCTCATCGAAGAGGGCCAGAATGAGAAGGCTATGGCTGCGCTCGACCTTGTGATGGAGAAGATACCCGGATGGCAGGTGCGCCATGAGCTGTCGTCGATGCAGATGGCCGACTCGTACCTGCGCTTGGGTGCCAACGACAAGGGTCTAGCCCTGTTGCAAGATATAGTAGGAAATTCCATACAGTATATGCGTTGGTACCAGACGCTCACGCCGTCGCAGTTGCGTTCGGTGGGCGACTACAATCTGCACGCGTATATTATACAAGCCGGTCTGACGATGTTGGTAGAGGCCGGTATGCAAGAGGAAGCCGAGCAGATTATTGCCGATGCGCAGGCGTCGGGCTTGGCGATGTAATGATGAAATAAGTTACAGCGGTGTGTCGGATGAAGAGAAGGACACGCCGCTGTTTTTTTGAATACCAAGATGTTTATAGAACGTCCTCCCTATCCGTATCGCATGCTTTTCCCTGAGGCGATATGGCGTATGCCGCAGGTGCGCAAGACGGTATATCTTACTTTTGACGACGGTCCTGTGCCGCAAGTAACCCCGTGGGTGCTCGAAGTGCTGGCACGCTACGGCGTGAGAGCCACTTTTTTTTGTGTCGGCGATAATGTGGCGCGCAATCCGCGACTGTTCGACATGCTGCGTGCCAATGGTCATCAGGTGGGAAACCACACGATGAGTCATGTGCAGGGGATAAAGATGAGTACCGACGAATATCTGCATAACGTGTCGAAGGCCGACGATTTGATAAAAAGCCGTCTGTTCCGTCCCCCGCATGGGCATCTGCTGCCCCGGCAGGCAGCCGCATTGCAGGAGCGGTATACCATCGTGATGTGGGATGTGGTGACACGCGATTACAGTCGCCATCTCACGGGAGAAGAGGTGGTTGCCAATGTACAGCGGTATGCGCGGAACGGCTCTATCATCGTCTTTCACGACTCTATCAAGGCAGAGAAGAATCTGCGCTATGCTTTGCCGCGTTCCTTAGAGTGGCTGCTCGATAATGGATTTCTCTTTGACACCCTCTGACCTCGCCTCTTCCATACGGAGAGAGGCGCAGAAGTTGGGCTTTACCGTATGCGGCTTTGCCCCTGCCTGCGATGTGCCTGCCGCCGTGATAGAGACATGGAGCAGGTGGGTAGAGAGCGGCAAGCATGCCTGCATGTCCTATATGGAACGGTATGGCGAGGTGCGCCGCAACCCGGCCATGCTGCTCGATGGGGCCAATACGGTGGTATGTGTGGCGATGAATTATTATCCTGCCGAAGAGTTGCCGCCTCGGCATCCTCGTTTTGCCTATTATGCCTATGGGCGGGATTATCATGAGGTGATGCGTGAGCGTTTAGGAAGACTTGCCGCATTTATGGAGCAGGTGCCAGGCTGTCGCAATAGAGTGTGTTGCGATACCGCGCCTATCTTCGAGCGGTATTGGGCAGAGCGTGCCGGAATAGGATTTATAGGCCGTCATTCGCAACTGATAGTGCCCGGAGCCGGCAGTTATTTTTTTCTGGGAGAGATTCTTACCACTTTGTCATTACCCCCATCACAGCCTGTTGCAGGCGGTTGCGGCGATTGTCGCCGTTGCATAGAGGCTTGTCCTACGCATGCGATATGTGAGGATGGGACTGTCGATGCGCGTCGCTGTCTGTCGTGTCAGACCATAGAGAACCGCGGAGTGCTGCCCGCCGCGGTGGCAGCCCGTATGGGTATGCGGGTATATGGCTGCGATACCTGCCAGCAGGTGTGTCCCTATAATGAGGGTGCCTTGCCTGCGGAGGAAGCTCTTTGGCAGCCATCTGAGGAGATGAAGTCTCTCTCTTATGAGCGGTTGTCGCATCTCTCGCGGGAAGAGTTTGCGCAGATATTCCGTCACTCGGCCGTAAAGCGGGTGAAATATGAGGGGTTGATGCGCAATGTAAATGCCCTCAATCCAGCTCTGTTCGAGCCTCGGGATAAGGGCGTCGACGGGCATTGTGACAACCTGTAACGGTTTCGGGGTGCTTTTACATCCGGAAAGGGGGCTGGTGGCGGCTCTCCTGTCGGCATCGCGGAGGGGGTATTATTCCGTCAGCTTGTCGCGCAACGTTGTGACACTCTCTTGCAGTAGGGGGTGTATCCATTGGGGGGCTATTTCGCAAAGCGGGTCGAGGACAAACCGTCGCAAGTGCATCCGCGGGTGCGGAAGGGTCAGCTCGTCGGTTTGCACTATCATGTCGTCGCAAGCGATAATGTCGATGTCGATGGTGCGGTCGCTATATGAGCCGTCGGGATTGCGATGGGAGAGGCTTCCCAACGAAATCTCTATTTCGCGGGCGGTCCTGAGCATCTCCGTGGGCGAGAGATTGCTGCGCAACGCAACGGCGGCATTCAGAAAAGGGTGGGGCGAATCGAAGCCGTCCGGGGCTGTTTCGTAGAGCGACGAGACCCCTTCCAGCTCACCGGCACGAATACACAATTCGGCGATGGCGTGCATGATATAAGATTTCCTTTCTCCTATATTAGAACCGAGTGCGATGAGAAAAAGTTTCATATAAATACACTTTTTACGGTATTGTAGAGCCTATTTTGTGCTACAAAGTTAACAAAAAATATTTTTCTCGCGAGTATGCCGTGATGAAAAATATATATTTTGTCATAAAAAATTAAGTGCCGGAAAGGAAGATATGCCGGGGAAAAGTTATACCTTTGCCCCCGTTATTCGTGTAGCGACGAGAGGCGTCGTATAAGTGTAATTCTTATCCTAAAAAATGATTGTATGGAAATAAATACGATAACCATCGTAAAGAGGGATGGCTCGCGCCAGCCGTTTTCTTTGGACAAGATTGTGCGTGCCATAGAAAAGGCATATCGTGCCGGAGGTGTTACCGAGGAGCTTGCCGTGATAGAGCAGGCTGCCGAGCGTGCCGCGCAGAAAATCACAACGCAAGAAGTGACGGTAGAGGAGGTACAGGATTTGGTAGAGCGGGAGCTGATGCGTGTCAATCCCGATATCGCCAAGCGATACATCATTTACAGGGAGTGGCGCACCATAGAGCGCGACAAGCGTACCTCTATGAAACAGGTGATGGATGGTATCGTGGCGATAGAGAAAAACGATATCAACTTGGGTAACGCCAATATGTCGTCGCATACACCGGCCGGGCAGATGATGACCTTCGCCTCGGAGGTGACCAAGGATTACGCTTATAAATATCTGGTGGGTGTGCGATATGCCCGGGCGCACAAGAATGGCGATATACATATACACGACCTCGACTATTATCCGACGAAGACGACGACCTGTACGCAATATGATTTGGACGACCTGTTCAGCCGCGGTTTTCATACCAAGAACGGTACGGTGCGCCCGCCACAGTCGATACAGAGTTATGCTACGTTGGCCACTATCGTGTTTCAGACAAACCAGAACGAGCAACACGGCGGGCAGGCGATACCGGCTTTCGACCACTTCATGGCGCCCGGTGTGATAAAGAGTTTCAGAAAACATCTTTCGGAAAACATCGTGTTCCTTGCCGAGTTGAAGGGCTTTTCAGAGGCTCTCGGCTTGAAAGAGCCGCTGAGCAACCTCGTGCATACCATTGCCGAGGAGGAGGCGCAGACGCAAGCTGTGGCCGCTATGCTGCATGAGAAAGGCTTGTCGTTTACACCCGACGAGATGCATTTCGTGTGGCAGCATAGTTATGAGTCGACGAGAAAAGATACCCACCAAGCGATGGAGGGGCTGATACACAACCTCAATACGATGCACTCGCGGGGCGGAAACCAAGTAGTGTTCAGCTCTATCAATTATGGTACCGATACCTCGGCCGAGGGGCGCATGGTCATGCAGGAGTTGCTCGCGTCGACCGTCGAGGGGTTGGGCAACGGAGAGGTACCCGTTTTCCCGATACAGATATTCAAGGTAAAAGATGGCGTTTCATATTCTGAGGCCGACTATGAGAAGGCAATGGCCGATATGGAGGGAGCCCTGAGCGGCAAGATTCCGTTCGATGCACCCAACTTCGATTTGCTGTTGAAGGCTTGTTACACCACCTCTACCTCATTGTTCCCCAACTTCCTGTTCCTGGATACCGACTTCAACCGCAATGAAGCATGGAAGGCCGGCGACCCCGACCGTTTCCGCTACGAAGTGGCTACGATGGGTTGCCGCACCCGTGTCTTTGAGAACCTGCACGGCATAAAAAGTTCGTGGGGACGGGGCAATCTTTCGTTTACCTCGATGAATATGCCCCGGTTGGCGATAGAAGCCCGCCGCGAAGCCGAAGAGTTGCACCCTTATGACGATAAGCATACCGTAAGACGAGAGGCGCGCATCATCTTTTTGGAGAAAGTGCGTACGATGGCTGCCATGATAGCCGAGCAACTCTACGAGCGCTATTGCTACCAGCGTACCGCACTGGCATGTCAGTTCCCCTTTATGATGGGCAACGATGTGTGGAAAGGTGGCATGAAGTTGGCCCCCGACGAGCAGGTAGGCGACGTCCTGCTCTCCGGCACACTGGGTATAGGCTTTATAGGAGGCCATAACGCTATGGTAGCCATATACGGCGAGGGTCATGCACACAACGATGAGGCATGGCAGACGCTGTATGATGCCGTGTCGGTGATGAATGCCGTCGCCGAGGAGTATAAGCATCGTTACGGGCTCAACTATTCTGTGCTGGCAACGCCCGCCGAGGGGCTCTCGGGACGCTTCACGAAGATAGACCGCCGCATCTACGGCGTGATTCCCGGCGTGACAGACCGCGACTACTATATAAACTCTTTCCATATCGATGTGAAGGAGCCGGTGAGCATCGTCGAGAAGATAAAACGAGAGGCGCCGTTCCACGCTATCACACGCGGCGGACACATTACGTATGTCGAGTTGGACGGAGAGGCCAAGAAGAATGTGGTGGTGATACTGAAAATCGTCAAGGTCATGCACGACGAGGGGATAGGCTATGGCTCGATAAACCATCCCGTAGATACGTGCCGCCACTGCGGATATAAAGGCGTGATATACGGCCGTTGTCCCGTGTGCCAAAGCGAGGATATCTCGCGCATGCGGCGTATCACGGGTTATCTTACCGGTAGTCTCGAAACATGGAACTCGGCCAAGCAGGCCGAGGAGCGCGACCGCGTAAAACATAACCGATGCAAGGGCTCAACATTCTAAACGTATATCCCGAGACGATAGCCGACGGTTACGGGCTGCGCTATGCCATCTACCTGGCCGGTTGCCGCCATGCCTGCCCCGGATGTCACAATCCCGACAGTTGGCGTGCCGATGCCGGAGAGCCTCTGACCGATGCCATATTGGGGCGTATCATCCGGGAAATCAATGATAACATATTGCTCGACGGCATTACGCTCACGGGCGGTGACCCTTTCTATAATCCGGCGGCACTGTATGAGTTGTTGGAGCGTCTCAAACGCGAAACGCACCAAAATATATGGTGCTATACCGGCTACACCTATGAGCAGCTCCTGCGCGACGAGGCGTTGTGCCGTTGCTTGCAGTGGATAGATACGCTTGTCGACGGCCGGTTTGTAGCCTCGCTGCACGACCCTACATTGCTGTTCAGGGGTAGCAGCAACCAACGCATCTTACATCTCGAACCCGGAGGTTGTGCCGTCAGGGAAGAGGGCGGCTATATGCCTTGATGCGACAGCCCGCCGTTCAGGCATAGCTGTGTAGCCCGCCGAGGAAAAAGTTTACACCTAAGTAAGTGACCAATACGCATAAGAAGGCAATCACGGTAAATCGATGGAAAAACATGTGACGTTGCAAGGCAGGCAGCGAGGTCGTGTGTAATGAGGCCGAGTAGACGAGCAGCGTAATGAGCGCCCATACCTCTTTGGGGTCCCAGCCCCAATAACGTCCCCAAGAGACATTTGCCCATACGGCGCCGATGAAGATTCCTGCCGCCAACAAGAATATTGCCGGATAGAGCATGATGCGGCTCAGAATATACAATCGTTCTATCGACTCGTCGTCTGTGGAGCGGGTGCTGTGTATGATGATGGCTGTTGCCCCGTTGAACATGGCAAAGGCAAATAAGGCATAAGCCATCATAATAGTGGCGACGTGTATGCTCAACAGCGGTGACGATAGTACCGGCATAAGTTGCGTGATGGGCGGATTGGCCTCGCCGAGCATTGCTACAAGTAAGGCAAAACCGCATAGTATGAAGCCGAAAGGCAGCAGCATGTCGAATCGCCGGTGAAACGCCATGGATAATATCAAGGAGCAGGCGGCCATGAGGTGCATCGTCTCGAAGCCGTTCGATGCCGGGAAGTGCCCGCCTGCAATGCCCCTCAATACCATTACGGCAAGAATGTACAATAGGGTGATGAGCATAAGCGTGGCGAGCAGTCTGTTTGCCCACAGCGGCTTTTTATAGTTGCTGTGCGAAAAATACCGGCAGTAGAAGGCAAATGCTGCCATACCTATGATAAGGCATCCTATGGCCATGAGCGATGTCGATACGATTGCATTATAGAGCTTCTCGGCACGGAAGCGGGTGTCGCTTGGCAGAAAGCCGTGAGCCTCCTTTTCTTGGTATTTTAGTGTTTTGGCAATCAATGAGTCTACGGTGGCAAAATCGCCCTTTGCCACATGTTCGGCCATATAGTTCATGCAATAGCGTATAAATAGCCATTGCTCGTAGGGCATGGATGCCGGCAAACGGTCTGAGACAGAAAGCCATACTGGGGGAATGCTGTCGCTTTCGCGATAAGGGAAAATCTTCAAGATATAGCCCGAGCCGGCCATGCTTGCAAGGTTGGCCTGTTCGTCGGCTTCGCGTATGCCGCGCAGGTCATGCGCCGATGTCTCTTCTTGTTGAGCCGAAGTCAGTTTGTAGCCTTCGTTATCGAAAAAGTCGGCCAAAGAGGTGTATTTCCCTTGCATATCGAGTATTTGCCTTACCTCTTTGCTTTTGATGCGTATCATGGGTTCTTCTCTCCATTCGTTGTAGTAGAAGAACCACCCCATGAGAACTTGCTCGGCACTCATGCCCCTATATGAGGGCTTGCCGTATAGTTTGGTGGTAAAGTCGCGTGCCAATGTTTGCAGCGGGCATACCCGGTCGTTGTAATAGATATAGAGGTTTCCCATTTTCTCGGCGATATTCTGGGGGAGGGTCGGTGGCAGTTTGTCGGCGTATGCCGGTATATATGGTACTGCGGCCAAAGCGGCGCATGCCGTAAATTTGCGCAACGCAGGATGGTGCAGCAAGCCGCGGAAAGAACTTTTGCTGTCGAAGAAAAACAGCAGTATGGCGAGCAGTAACATGGCATACCCGGTATAGGTGATGGCGATGCCGTAGGGGTCGTAAGAGAGTTGCAATGTGCATCCTTTGCCGTCGGAATCGTAGGTCGATGGGTTGAATCGGTAGTTGTGGTAACTGTATATGCGGTTCATCGACGTCTCGCCGTGATAAACAGCGTTACCGTCGTATATGGTGAGTGAGCCGATAAAATCCATGGGAGCAAGCGTCCCGTGATAGTAGGCGAGCCGGAAGTCGTCGAGGGCGATACCGAAAGGTAGAACTCCCTCGCTGCCATGGCGTGTGCGATAGATATATGATGGCTTGTCGCCCTGTCGCAGGTGTATATTACCCTGTATGCCGTCGATATGCGTTGTGAGAGCGCCGGTGAGAATGACGACGAAAGAGAGGTGCAGTAAAAATACGGGCTTGCGTTTCGTCATTTTGCGGGCTATGAGGTAAAGCAGCGACGATGCCGTTACAAGAGCCCATAGTGTGACGAAAAGAGGAGAGCTGTAAATGTGAGACGAGACAAAATCTGTCCCGAAAACATGCTCTATGAAGGTGGCTGCCATAAGTACGAGTATGGTCAGTGCCGTCGTTCCGAAACAGATATTGCGTAGGAGTATGACGTTTTTTGTCATGATGGTGAGGCTTGGGTTAATCGGAAACAGGAGGCATACTGCCTTATGCTGAGATCGGCAATATGTCTCCTGCGGTGAAAGGTGATATTATCGCTTAGGCATCAGATAGAATCTATAAATTTTACGATGGCATCGCGGTCGGCCTTGGGAAGATTGCGGAATGCTTCGACACTCCAACGGGCATCGCTTTGCGGACTGCCGTGCCACATGATAGCCTCTATAACGTTGCGGGCACGGTTGTCGTGCAGGCGGTCGGCTGTGACAGCCCCGGTGCACATTTGGTGCAATCCGCGTCCCCACAAAGGTGTGGTGCGGCACCAACCGGTACGTATGTCGTTCTTCATGTGCAGTTTATGTTGTATGAGGTCGGAGTAGGGCCAGATGGTTTGACGGGGATAGCGGGGCAGTCGATTGTCGCCGCGGGCGAAAAACCCGTTAGGGTCGTAGCAGTTGTCGTCGCCGGTAGTCCACGAGGGACGGTGGCAATAGGCACAACCTATCTCCTCGAAGAGTTCCTTGCCACGTGTTACGGCAGGATCGTCGATGTTGCGTACGGCCGGGACAGCCAGCCCGCGATGCCAAACCATGAAGTCGATGTAGTCTTCGTCGTCCATCTCGACGTCGAGCTCCTTCGACGAAAGGTAGGCTGCGATGGCTGTTGCTATCGACTCTCTGTCGGTGTAGTCGGCGGCATGCCATGTGGGGTGGTTCCGTTCGGGGTCGAGCTTTTCGATGTAGTCGCGGTATCCGGCTTGTACTTCGGGGTCGTAAGCCGAGGCCTTTACCCAAGAGCTGCCGCCGAATTTAGTCTTGTCGTCACCTTCGGCATTGGCAAAGTAGGTGTCGAGGTAGTGGTAGCGGCGGTTGCTGCGTGTAACGTTGGGTATGTTCCACATGGCGTTTGCTCCGGCGGCGTCCTGCAATGGGCCGCGACTGAGGGCGTAGGTAAAACGGAAAGGGTGTTGCTCGCCGGCGGCATCGAACCCCGGCGCTACATCGGTAGCTTTGGTATTGCTGTATTGTTTTACCCACTCTCCGTTTTGGAAAAATGCCGGATTGATACCGTTGGGCAGGAGGCCGTCGCGCTCTTCTTGGGCATATTGGGCTTTGAGGTCCTCGTCGGAGATGGCATCGAGCAATCCTGTGCCGTAAATGCCTATGGTAGACTCTAACAGCACGTCGTAGTTGCCTAAGTCGGTTACGACACCGCGGTTGTAGGCATAGACAGCGTCGGGCGACATGGTTACCTCGGGGTATTCGAGGTCGTAGGTCTCGCCGTCGGGAAAGCAGTTGTTCCACTCATCGGTATATTTTTGCCATGTGATGATGACCTTTGTCTCGTCGAGCGGTGCTTTGAAGGGTTCGGTGGCGTGTCCTTGCGGCATACCGGTGAGCCAGCTTACATATTGGTCGTTGTCGGGATTGTAAACGACCAGCAGGCAGCCGTTTCCGATAGATGAAGTCTCGAAAAAGCCGTCGGGATTGCGTTTGCCGTGACCATATCCCGGGTGGCAATGGATGCACGAACTACGTACGTATGCCGGGCCCAAACCACTGCGTACGCCGCTATGGTTCGACATGTACATGTGTTCAAAGAGAGCCTCGCCGTTCTTGAATCGGCGGTTCATCTCTCCGTCGGCTTCTACCACCGGGGTGGGCTGTTCGTAGGCATTGGATGTACTCAGATATGCGGTGCCTAATTCTCCCCCTGCATAGTACCAGTCGGGTAACTCTTCTGTGGATGAGGTGGCAGTCGGAGGTATCTCTTCTTCCTTGCAGCCGCAGAAAGCATAAACGGCAAGAAGGGAATATATGCAATAACGGATTTGTCTCATACGATTTATAGGAGTGATGGTTCCGTGTAATAGATGGTTCCTTAATGGATATGATAAAAGTCGTTGCTGACCGTTCAGCCGGCTGGCCGGCCGGGATTAGTTTTGAAGCAGAGCGGTATTGACTTTGGCCAAGGCTTTCGACAGGTTGCCGAGGCTCTCCATCGCTGCGTCGGCTTCGTTGCCGGTGGCATGATTGGCAAAGGGCTCGGGGATAATTTCTATTTTGGAGATACATTCGTCGATGAGATTGCGTACCTCTGTGTCTACGTCGGGAGCCACTGTTGCAATGTAGTCACTTACAGAAGATGTGTTATCGATGCCTTCGTAGGCATTGCGTACGCTGCGGATGTTATCGGCGAAGTCAACCACCGAATTGAGCGCATAGGGCGATTCTATGTAACTTTTGTCTTCGGTACTTGTGCCACTGTTGGGGCGGCCTATCTTCTGTGTGTTTACTTCGTCTACAATATCGATGCAGCCTTGTATGAGTTGTTGCGCTGCGAGCGTGAGGCTTTGGTAGCTGCTGCCGGCACGTCCGGCATTCTTCATATCCTCGCCATAGTTGCGTGTCGGTTCCAATTCGGCCT
>UQMR01000021.1 GCA_900542255.1 uncultured Porphyromonadaceae bacterium | reverse complement strand
AGCCCAATAGTTTACATTATTCTTCCTAAATCCATCCGAAATCGGGCGAGTTTTCGTATATTTGCCACACAATATAGGGAGAATGCAGCCGTATCATCCGGCAAGAAGAATATAAACAGTTCTGCAATATGATTGATAAAGAGAAGTATGCCGCCTTGCACGAGCGGCAGAGGTTGTTCTTCAACGAGCACATCACACGCGAGATTCCATATCGCCTCACAGCCTTAGACCGCTTGCGCGAAGGTATCATAGAGCATGAGGCCGATATTATGCAGGCCCTGCACGCCGATTTGGGAAAAGCTCCCTTCGAGAGCTATGCCTCAGAGATTGGCATGGTGCTCAGCGAGATAAGTTACGTGCAGCGCCACTTGTCTTCGTGGGCAGCCCGGCGCCGTTGCCCGACACCGCTTTTCCTCTTCGGGTCGCGCAGTAGCATCCATTATGAGCCTCGCGGGTTGGTACTTGTCATCGCACCGTGGAACTATCCCTTCAATCTCGCTCTATTGCCCCTTGTCGGCGCAATAGCTGCCGGCAACTGCGTTGTGATAAAGCCTTCGGGAGAGGCTCCCCATACGGCCGCTTGTTTGCAAAGTCTGATAGACGAATGCTTTGTAGACGAATATGTAGCAGCCGTAGAGCCCGACATGGAGGTTACCGACGCTTTGTTGTCGCTCCCGTGGAACTATATCTTCTATACCGGCGGCGAGGCCTACGGCCATCGTGTGATGGAGGCTGCCGCACGTTACCTCACACCCGTTACCCTCGAATTGGGCGGCAAAAGCCCGTGTATTGTCGATGCCGATGCCGACCTGCGTATTGCCGCGCAGCGCATTGTATGGGGCAAGTTGCTCAATGCCGGCCAAACTTGCGTTGCCCCCGATACGCTTTTCGTACACCAGCAGGTCAAGGAGCCTCTCATAAAGGCAATCATAGAGGAGATAAAGACACAATATGGCGACAACCCCGCTCAAAGTCCCGATTATCCGCGCATCGTCAATACCTGCCACTTCGACCGTCTGGCCCTCCTCCTGAAAGAGGGCGATATCGTGCATGGCGGCGCTACCGACCGCAACCAGCTTTATATAGAGCCTACTCTGATAGAGAACGCCCCCGCCACCTCGTCGCTTATGACAACTGAGATTTTCGGGCCTCTTCTCCCCATTGTTCCATTTAGCGATATAGACGATTGCGTCGAGTATGTCAACGGGCATCCCACCCCCTTGGCACTCTACTACTTCACATCGAGCAAGCGGCAAGCCCGTTATATGATAAACCATACAGCCTCCGGCGGCGTGTGCATCAACGACACCATCGTACACGTGGCAAACAACCGTTTGCCCTTCGGCGGTATGGGCGCCAGCGGTATGGGTGCCTACCACGGGCGTTATAGCTTCGAGTTGTTCAGCCACGCAAAACCCGTAGTGCGCACCACCACGCGCCTATATCTCGACTTCAAATGCCCTCCCTATGCCGACCGTATGCGGTGGGTCAAGCGCCTTTTGCGATAACGGATGGTAGATATTGGCATATTTTCGTATCTTTGCAACCCCACCACACACCATCTGTCCAACGCAGTGATGGTGGCAATATGCTGCTCAAAACAAAAAGATTATGTTACAACCCGGACGATATAATACCCTGCGCGTCGTAAAAGAGGTCGAATTCGGTATCTATCTCGATGGCGGCGAGCATGGCGAGATACTCATGCCCCTCAAATATGTGCCCCAAGGCACCGCCATCGACGATGAGATAGAGGCCTTTGTCTACTACGATAGCGAAGACCGCCTCATAGCCACTACCGAAGAGCCCTATATCATGGTAGGCGAGTTTGCTTTCCTCGAAACCAAATCGGTCAATCGGGTAGGGGCATTCCTCGACTGGGGCATTACGGCCAAAGATTTGTTGGTACCCTTTGCCGAGCAGCGGGCACCCATGCGCGAAGGGGGCGTATATCTCGTATATGCCTATATCGACAAGGCTTCCGGGCGTATTGCCGCCTCGGCAAAAGTCGACAAGTTTCTCGACAACGAGCCGCCCGCTTACCATATCAACCAACCCGTAGACCTCCTTGTAGTACAAGAGACCGAGCTCGGCTACAAAGTTATCGTCGACAACAAGCACTGGGGTATGCTCTACCGCAACGAGATATTCTCGCCCGTAGAGCCCGGCGATTACCTCACCGGCTATGTACGGAAAGTTCGCGACGACGATAAGTTAGACATCGCCCTACAACCTGCGGGATATAAGAAAAACGTCGACGACCTCTCTCTGAAAATAGTCGATGCCCTTACCGCGGCAGGAGGTTTCCTTCCCTACGGCGACAAAAGCGATGCCGCCGTCATAGCCGAGCAGTTCGGGTGCAGCAAGAAGAACTTTAAGAAGACGATAGGGGCACTCTATAAGGCTCACCGCATCGTTATACTACCCGAAGGCATCAAGTTGGTATAGTTCCCCCTTCAAGGGCGATTGAACATTTCATGACATCGTTTTGTTGTTAGGTCGTAGCTCTTCCTATTGCAAGGGCATAGTCCTAACCAAATACTCATGTTATGAAAAGAATCTTACTTATTGCCGTTGCCATTCTTGCCGGTATCGCGGCAGTGACGGCACAAAACAAAAAAGAAGTATCGCAATTAAGGCAATTCTTGCAGCAAACGTCGGCACACGGCGATGCCAATTATATACGCCTGCGGCTCTCCCTCAACAATCCGGCATCGTGGAGCGGGGTAGTATGGGGTAGCGACGGCCGGGTCGTCTCCATCGAGTGGGGCGATAAGAAATTGGCAGGCTCCATCAACCTGTCGGGGTTTACATCGCTCAAAAAGGTAGACCTTTGCCGCAACAAAATCGAATCCGTCAATCTGGCCGGTTGTACCTCTCTGCAAGATGCAAAACTCTGCCACAACGACATCTCATCTCTTTCGATAGCAAGTTGTCCGGCCCTCTCTGTGCTCGACTGCTCGCACAATCGCCTTGTCGACCTCTCGGTTACCGGTGCGCCGCGTCTGAAAACGCTCAACTGTTCGGGCAACCTCTTCGTAGAGTTTAGCTTGGCCTCCGCTCCGCAGATAGAGACACTCTACATACAGAGCTGTCATCTGGAAACTCTCGATGTAGACAGCTGTGCCAACCTGCGCAACCTCTATTGCGGCTATAACAATCTCACCGGCATCAACCTCACGGGTACTTTGGGACTGCGCAACCTCAATATCGACAACAACCGCATAGCCAACCTCTACATACAAGACCTCACCTCCTTGACCTCGCTCTCTTGCAGCGACAATCACATGACGGCTCTGGCGCTGAAAAACTGTACGGCACTCTCCGACTTGGTATGCTCCTATAACGACCTCTCCCAGCTCTCGCTCGGCGAGTGCGCCTCGCTCTCTTATGTTGACTGCTCGTACAATGATTTGTCGACACTCGATATGAGCGGCTTTGTCATGCTCGAACGCCTCCTGTGCGACAACAACCAGCTGACATTCCTCGACATCTCTCAGTGTCCCAATCTGGTCTATGTAGATTGTCGCTTCAACCAGATAACCGACCTGCGTGCTGCCGGAGATTATAACCTCCGGATGGTGGCCGGGCAGTGGAATTACTGATGCCACACACGGCATGGCATAATTGCAACAATTATATAACAGTGTATCGTGCGGCTATGGCCGGGAACTTCTCCCTGCCATAGCCCCGTTCTGTGGGGGAGGGGAGCATAAGGGCTTTGCCGTTTGAGCGTTTGGCTCGCGCACACTCCGTAGAAGAGAGGGCGGGAATTTCCTATGGCCGAATAAAGGGTTATCGGGGATTATTTATATCAAGAGCTGTGATAAAATCAGGCATTTTACCACAGCTCTTCTGTTCATAAGTGAGACGAACAATCTCTATTTTGTATTCTGTAACGTTATCCGAATTTGCTGATGCGGCGCAACCGCTCCTCGTCGAGTATCGTAATCTTCCGGCCGTCTACTACCAGGATATGTTCTGCCGCAAACGCCGTAAGGGTGCGTATCGCATTTGAGGTCGTCATGTTAGAAAGGTTGGCAAGGTCTTCGCGGGAAAGGTATATGTTTAGAGTCTGGCTGTCGGGCTCATAGCCGTAGTTTTCGTATAGCAAGATAATGGCCTCGGCAAGACGCCCGCGAATGTGTTTTTGTGTGAGGTTTACGGTGCGGGTATCCGATTGCCCCAGGTTGTCGGCAAGAGCCCTTATAAAGAAAAAGGCGAGGTCTATGTTGCGGTGTACATGTTCTTCTACGAGTTTCATAGGCAGGAAACCTACTTGTGATGCTTCGATGGCCGCTCCCGATGCGACATAGTTTCCGTGGGCAAAATAGGCTCTGTATCCGAAGTATTCACCCGGCCGGATAAGTCTGATGATTTGGTTGCGGTCGCCTATCCCTTTCTTGTACACCTTTACTTTCCCTTTCAGAAGATACATCAATTGCAGCGGTTGGTCTCCCTCGCAATAAATGATTTCGTTCTTTTTGAAATTCTGTATGACGAAATTGTCCGATAGTACGTGCTTCTCTTCACTGTCGAGGAGCGCCCAGAAATCAGACATCTCGTTTTGCAGGATAGACTCTAATGTACTCTTTTTTACCATTTATGTACTGCTATACGTTAACTCTACAAATATATATAAAAAAATAATATCCGATGTAGTTTTCGTATAATAATCTATTGTTTAACATGCTTTTCTGACAATGCTTTTTACAATTGCATCTCTTATAACCTGCCTATTGTCAATAGCAATATGATAAAAAATGCCGATATGAAAATATTTATTTCATATCGGCGACATTTTGTTATAGTAACTTCCGTGCAGAGATATCTCATAGACGGGCGAGAGCCTTCTCCAAGGCCTCGCAATCCCTTACCAACACAAGATGGGGAGGCTCCTTGCTTATAATGCCCGCTTGTTGCAGCTGTTGCATTACCCTTGTCGCATGCGACAAGGGTACGATGCCGCCTCTCAACGATGCAAATCTTGTATTACCGTTTTTCACGGCATAGCGTGCCGCGGCAGCAAAGTAGGGGTCGGGATTTTGGGGCATGATAAGCCTTGCTGCCACATTGTCGTGGTCTCTGTCAGAGACATCAGGCAGAATTTTGATATCCTTTGCGTTCTCCGATTTCGTTTCCATAATCGTATCCCTTTATAGAAGTAAATATTGTCATGCGGTTTCACGCCTTCGACAGCAGGTAGCGCTCTGCGTCGATAGCGGCACGGCAACCCGATGCGGCAGCCGTGATAGCTTGGCGATAGCGAGGGTCGGCAACGTCGCCGGCGGCAAAGACTCCGGGCAAGTTCGTCTCAGAGGTATATGGAGCCGTCTTTATGTAACCCTGTTCGTCAAGTTCTACTTTCCCGGCCAGAAAATCGGTGTTCGGTTTGTGTCCTATGGCAAGGAAAAATCCGTCGATAGGCAGGTCATAGCGCTCCTCCTGCTGAGTGCCGCGCTTCTTTACCAGGTGAACACCCTCTACGCCATTGTCGCCGTAGAGCCCTTCTGCTTGTGTCTCAAAGAGGACAGTAATGTTGGGCGTAGCGTTTACGCGCTCCTTCATGATATTCGAGGCACGCAGGTAATCCTTGCGCACCAGCATATACACCTGCTTGGCAAGGTGCGAGAGATATACAGCCTCCTCACAGGCCGTATCGCCGCCGCCTACCACAGCCACCACCTTCTTGCGGTAGAAGAATCCGTCGCATGTGGCACATGCCGATACGCCCATGCCGGCATACTTCGTTTCGTCGGCAAGACCTAAGTATTTTGCCGAGGCACCTGTGGCGATAATGATGGTATCGGCAGCGATTTCTGTGCCGTCATCGGTTTTTGCCACCATCGGGCGGGCATCGGTATCGAGCGACAATATTTCGCCGGTGCGTATATCGGCGCCGAAGCGGGCTGCCTGTTTGCGCAAGTCCTCCATCATTTCAGTACCCGATACACCCTCCGGATATCCCGGGAAGTTCTCTATGTCGGTCGTTGTAGTGAGTTGTCCCCCCGGGGTAAGTCCCTCGTAGAGGATAGGGGCGAGATTGGCTCGCGAAGCATAGATGGCTGCGGTATATCCGGCAGGACCCGAGCCGATAATCAGACATTTGGTTCTTTCCATATTATGCGTTATTTATAAGTCGGTTATGGGTAAAATCAGCATATTCAACCTTAGCGGAGGTCTACCACGACAGCTTGCGGGTATAGCGAAGCGTCGTATACAAACGTATCCTCGGTCAGGTCTGCATCGGTGCGGTAGTTCGTTACCGAGATGCGGCTCGTCGAGTTGTTGAGGTCGGTAATCTCAAACGATACCGGTTGCAGAGAGCCCGTCGTTATGGTCACCACGATACGGGCTATCGATGTGTTGCGGCCCGTAGGCGTGAGGCAGATACGGCGTTCGCCCCCTCTGGCAGCCTGCAACTCGGTTACGACAAAAGATTTCTTGTACTTGTCTATCGAGTAGTACGGGTTGATGCTCATGAGCTCCTGTGTTGTGGGTTCGGAGACATTTACCTCGCCCGTGACTTCGGCATAAGACCACATCGTTTTGCCGTCGTACCAGGTAGCCATGCCATTGGTTTGCAAGAAGAATTTCTTCCCTTTCATTTTCAGCTCGCCCTGCATATACAAGGCATTGCGCTCGTCGCCTTGCAGGGTAAACTCTGCCGTGATGCCGCGAGCTTTGTGCATCTGCTCTATCACATTATCCAGCAACGCCTCTGCCGACTTTTGAGCCTGAGACGGCATCCATGCGGCGATACATATCACAAAGAGTAGGGTTATTCTCCGTATCATGGGGTAAAGATATAGAAATTATTTCATTGCATCGAGTTTGTTTTCGAGTTGCATGAGGTCTATGATAAGCACCTCACGGGGCTTGCCACCCACCGACGGGCCTACGATGCCGGCTGCCTCAATCTGGTCCATCAGACGCCCGGCACGGTTGTATCCTATCGAGTAGCGCCGTTGCAACGACGAGGTAGAGGCCTGTTGGTTTGATACGATAAAGCGTGCCGCCTCCTCAAAGAGCGGGTCGCGCTCTTTGGTATCGAAGGCGTTGCCGCCATTGCCGTCGCCATTGTTATCGGGGATATACTCGGGCAGAGGCATCGCCTCAGAGTAGCCCTGTTGTTCGCTGATGAATTTGCACACCCCTTCCACCTCGGGAGTATCTATGAAGGCACACTGCACGCGCACCATCTCGCCGCCCTGCGAGATAAGCATGTCGCCCCGGCCGATGAGTTGGTTGGCTCCCGGGCTGTCGAGGATGGTACGGGAATCTACCATAGCCTGTACCCTGAAAGCGATACGGGCCGGGAAGTTGGCCTTGATGATACCCGTGATTACGTTGGTCGACGGGCGTTGTGTCGAGATAATCATGTGTATGCCCACGGCACGCGCCAGCTGAGCGATGCGTATGATGGGCGACTCCACCTCCTTGCCCGCCGTTATGATAAGGTCGCTGAACTCGTCGATGATTACCACGATATAAGGCAAGAACCTGTGCCCCTTGCTGGGCAGCAGGTGGCGGGCCTTGAACTTGGCATTATACTCTTTGATGGTTCTCACGTGAGCCTCTTTGAGTAAGTCATAGCGCATGTCCATCTCCCTCGTTACCGATTGCAGCGTCTGCACCACCTGCGTTACATCGGTGATGATGGCATCTTCCGTATCGGGCAGTTTGGCCAGGAAGTGCCGCTCTATATCGGCATAAATCCCGAACTCTACCTTTTTGGGGTCTATCAGTATCAGTTTCAGCTCGGCCGGATGCTTTTTGTAGAGCAACGACGTGATGATAACGTTCAGGCCCACCGATTTACCCTGTCCTGTGGCACCGGCCACCAGCACGTGCGGCATCTTGGTGAGGTCGGCGATAAAGACTTCGTTGGTGATGGTCTTTCCCAGGGCGATGGGCAGCTCATACTTGCACTCTTGGAACTTGCGCGAGGCTATGATAGAGCGTATCGACACCGTCTGCGGGTCGTTGTTGGGGACCTCTATACCCACCGTCCCTTTCCCCGGGATGGGGGCAATGATACGTATGCCCAGCGCCGCAAGGCTCAGCGCAATATCATCTTCGAGATTCTTTATTTTCGATATGCGCACTCCCGGAGCCGGTATTATTTCGTAGAGTGTCACCGTAGGTCCCACGGTAGCCTGTATAGAGCTTATTTCGATGCCGAAAGTCTGCAACGTATCCGTGATACGCTGCTTGTTGCTCTCCAACTCGGTTATATCCACCACATTCTGTTTGGCCGTGATATCGTTCAGCAAATCGAGCGAGGGCTTGCGGTAGCGGGGCAAGTCGAGCGTAGGGTCATACTCTTCGCTGATGACCTCATCCAAAAGCTCCTCTTTCGTACCCGTCGATACGGTAAACAACGGCTCCCCTTCACCCGACAGTACAGCCGGGACATCGATGGTTATTTCGTTTTTCTCTTCGCTCTTTTGCGTGGTAATCGTATCGATTGGCGACGCAGCGGCCGGCTCATCGGCCTTCCTGTCCGGTTCGGCAGGGGTTGAGTCTTCCGGCCCGGCATCATTTACAAACGTAAACAACCCCGCATCGGGTTCGGCAAAAGGTATCTCCACACCCTCCTCCGAAGGCTTTCCCTCTGCACCGGCATCGTCCGAGCCGCTTGCATCGCCATCAGGCGACGGGCCCGCCGTTTGCGCCGGCTTTTTGAAGGGATTACTGAAAATGTTTGCCTTCAAGGCCTTGCGTATAAAGTCTATGGTGCTGCGGCTTATCATCACGAGCAGCGTCACGACCAATACGATGATAATCATCGCCGTTCCCCACGGGCCTATGATGCTGTGCAGGTACTTGGCCGCAATGTAGCCGTGGTTGCCTCCCCACGAAAGGAAAGAGTCTATACCCATGTTGACATATAGAAACCCGAAAAATACCGATAAAATGATGCTCCCCAGCAGGCAGTATATCGTTGTGCGCCACATATTGGCTTGGTTTACGCGCATCAGGCGCAAACCCACGATACACAACCAAGCCGTGAAGATAAACGCCGACAATCCTATCCAGCGGTTGATGAGCAGGTTCGAAGTAATCGCGCCGAGGGTACCCGTCCAGTTTTCTATTTCGTTATCTATATCGAAAAGTTGTTTCGTCGACAAGTTCTCTACCGCACTCTGGTCGGCATCGCCGGTAAAGAAAAACGAAACGAGAGAAATAAAGATAAATATACCTGCAAAGGTCAGTATCAATCCCGTGATAAACTGCACACTCTCGCGTTTGTAGAATGGCGTGTAGCTTTTCTTCTCCTTGGCTTTCTCTTTCGGGGGATTGTTATCGCTTTTTTTCTTTTTATGGTTGGTTGCCTTCATCTTTTTGTATCGTTCTATAAAGTTTCATCCGTTGTGCGGCATATCCTTGTCGTGAGAGGAGTGCCCGTTTTTTCAATGCAAATTTAGTGCCAGCCTGTACCTGTTGTAAGCATAACCTTTCTGAAAATTCTTTTGCGACTAAGAATTTCGCCAGAACATAGGTGTAAAGATAATAAGAGCTGTGAATATTTCCAAACGTCCTATCAGCATCATGGCCGACAAAATCCACTTGGCAATGTCGGGCAGAGGAGCGAATGTGCCGGAGGGGCCTGCCACGCCTAATCCTGGGCCTACATTACTTAAACATGTCAAAGCGCATCCTACCGCTTCGCCCAGCGTTACGCCGGTAATAGATAGCAAAACAGCTCCGCATACCCATGTCAAAACATAGAAAACGGTGAAGGAGAGAACTTTCGATACGACCTCCTGGGGCAGCACCTTGCCGTTATATAGTACGGGACGTATGGCATTGGGATGCAGTACGCGGTACAACTCGTTGCGGGCATGTTTGGCAAGTATCACCATGCGGTCTATCTTGGCACCACCGCTGGTAGAGCCGCCGCATCCGCCGAAGAACATCAGCAACATGAGCAGCAGCGTATAGAAAGTGCCCCATGTAATGTAGTCGGCCGTACTGAATCCGGTTGTCGTAATGATAGTCGTCACCTGGAAGATGGCCTTCCTGAAACACTCTTCTATGGTAGCATACTCGCCCTTGATGAAGAGTCCCGCGGTTATGACAACACTGGCAGCGACTACTATACCGGCATACCATCGTATCTGTTCGGCCTTGAAAAGCCGGGTGTGGTTGTGAAAGATGGTATTGTAGAGGATGGCAAAATTCAGTCCGCCCACAAAAGAAAACAGGGTGATTACATACTCTATATAGGGCGAGTTATAGTACGCGATGCTTGCCTGCCGGGTAGAGAATCCGCCCGTAGATATGGTGGCGAATGCGTGGTTGACGGCATCAAACAAGTCCATGGGACCCGCATACAACAACAAGGTTATGATGATGGTAAGCACCAGATAGCACAGCCACAGCCGCAGAGCCGTCTGGTTGATGCGCGGTGTCAGCTTTTCCTGTCCCATGCCCGACACCTCGTTGCTGAACAGCAGCATGCCGCCTCGGTGGTTGAGCATGGGCAGCAATGCTACCGTAAAGACGATGATACCTATACCGCCTATCCAGTGCAACAGGCTGCGCCACAGCAGAATGCCGTGCGGAAGAGAGTCTATATCCTCATATATGGTAGCCCCCGTCGTGGTCAGGCCCGAGATGGTCTCGAAGACAGCGTCGGACAGCGACGTCCCTATGCCAAGAAAAGGCAGCATCCCTACAACCGTAAAAGTGAGCCATGCACCCACTCCTATGAGAATACCCTCACGGCGGTCATTGATGGCGCGGTGGTGGCGGAGCGTGGTGGCAAGCACAGTACCCGTAATCAAGGTCGCGCAGGCCGAGAGGAGAAACATCCATTGCTCGGGCTCGTCGTAGTAGAACGACATGGCGGTGGGGATAAAAAGAAAAGCCGCCCCTATGCAAAGCAGAATGCCGAGTATGCGGAATATGATGCCGAAATTGATTCTTTTCATCGTCCGCTTATTTAGTTAAACCATCGGTCTATCTTGTGGATGGCAGTTTCAAGACAGAACACCAAAACATGGTCGCCCGGTCGTATCTGCGTATTACCCGATACGATATAACCTATACCGTTATGTATGACACCGCCCAGCGTCATGTCGGTAGGAAGATTCAGGTCTTTGACGACTTGTCGCGTAATCTTCGAGCCCGGCTTGGCCGTCATCTCTATCACCTCGGCATCGGCCAGGGCGAGGCATTTGGCATTCGACGAGTCGGCATCCAGCAATATCTGGAAAATGTGGCTGGCAGCCAGCAGCTTCTTATTGAGGATAGTACCTATATTCAATCCCTCGGCAATAGGGATATATTGCAGGTTCTCCACCTCGGCTACCGTGCGGGGCACACCCAGCCGTTTTGCCGTGAGGCAGCCCAATATGTTGGCCTCGGAACTTCCTGTGAGGGCGATAAACATATCCATGTTGCTTATACCCTCCTCTTTGAGAAGCTCTTCGTCGCGAGCGTCGCCCTGTATGATGGCGGTATGCTTCATCTGTTCGGTCAGTTTGTACGCCTTTTCACGGTCTGTCTCTATGAGTTTTATGCGTACCTCGTCGCCTATCGAGGTCGAGATGCGTATGGCGATGCGGCTGCCGCCCATTATCATGACGTTTTTGACGGTAATGGTGCGTTTACCACATATCTCGCGTATCTGTTCGATGTATTGCGACGTGGTCGTAAAGTACACTATATCGCCCAACAACACTTCGTCATTACCTCGCGGGATGATGGTTCGGTTTTCGCGTTTGATGGCCGCGATGTGGAAGATGTTGCTTTGGCTGGTCAGTTCGTAGAGCTTTTTGTTGATAATGCTGGCCGTGTCGCGCAGCTTTACGCCGATGAGGATGAGAGCACCGTTGTAGAGTTCAAACCAATTGCGTGCCCACGTATGCTTCATAGACATTATAACCTCTTCCACGGCAAGCATTTCGGGGAAGATGAGGTGGTGCACACCCATGCGTTTGAAAAATTCGCGGTTCTCGGGTTTGAGATACTCATAATTATCTATGCGGGCAACGGTTTGTTCCGCACCCATTTGCGACGCTATGGTACAAGCCACGATATTGCGTGTCTCGTAAGGCATTACCGCCACAAAAAGCCCGGCGCTGGCCACATCCGCCTCTTTGAGTACCGAGAACGATGTGGGGTTGCCCACAACGGTCATGAGGTTGTAGTTAGAGTCCAGCATGGCAAGTTTGCTGCTGTCGCTGTCTATGAGCACGACGTCGAGCTCTTCGCGTGAGAGCAATTTGGCCAAGTGGGTGCCTACTTCACCGGCACCGGCTATCACGATTTTCATTTTACTTTTCGATAAAAATTTTTACCATTCAGTCGTAAGGATCTCGTATATGTTGTCGACATCCATCCCGCACAATTTATGCAACTGAGCGACAGTGCCTTGTGCTATAAAGCGGTCGGGGATGCCTACTCGTTTTACTCTGATGTTATGGCCGTGGTCGTTGAGCCACTCTATGATAGCCGAGCCCAATCCTCCCACGATGGTGCCATTCTCTACGGTGATGATACGTCGGTAGCACGATGCAACCTCTTGCAGAATATCTTCGTCGAGCGGTTTTAAGAATATCATATCGTAGTGAGCGGCTTCTATACCCCTCTCCCGTGCCTTCTCTATGGCGTGCATGGCAGCCGTACCTATGTTGCCTATGCTCAGCACAGCGATATCGCTCTTGCCGTCGCATAGTTTACGGCCTTTGCCCAGGGGTATCTCATGCATCGGGCAGTGCCATTGGGTTATCTCGCCGCCGCCGCGCGGGTAACGTATAGCCAGCGGGCCATGTTCTACGGCCTGAGCCGTGTATAACAAGTGCCGCAAGGTATGCTCGTCCATCGGAGCGGCAATGGTCATGCCCGGGATGCAGCGCATGTAACTCAAATCGAAACTGCCGTGATGCGTTACTCCGTCTTCGCCTACGATACCGGCGCGGTCTATGCAGAAAGTAACCGGCAATCCCAGTATCGACACGTCATGTATGATTTCGTCGTAAGCGCGTTGCAGAAACGAAGAGTATATGCAACAGTAGGGCAGCAGGCCCTCCTTGGCCAGTCCGGCCGAGAAGGTGACGGCATGCTCCTCCGAGATACCTACGTCAAACGACCTTTCGGGGAAACGCTGCATCATATAGGTCATGGAGCTGCCCGTGGGCATTGCCGGCGTGATGGCAACGATGCGTTCGTTTTGCTCGGCAAGTTCTACCAGAGTACGGCCGAAAACCTCCTGAAACTTACAAGGCTTATTCGGGTCGTTGTCTATAAGCACCTCGCCCGTCTCCTTGTCGAATTTCCCGGGAGCATGCCATAAAGTCGGCGACGTCTCGGCCGGCTCGTAGCCCTTGCCCTTTTTGGTACACAAGTGCAACAGCTTGGGACCTTTCATCTCTTTGATGTCTTGCAGGATACGTACGATGTTTTCCACATCGTGGCCGTCGGTAGGGCCGAAGTACCTTATGTTGAGACCCTCAAAGATATTCTGTTGTTTTGTCAGCAGCGATTTCAGGCTGTTGTTGAATCGCAGAATCGACCCCCGGTGCTCCTCCCCGATGAGGTTGAGCCGTTTGAGCAGTTGATACAGGTTGTTGCGCATCCGGTTGTAGCGGCGCGAGGTGGTGATATCTACGAGGTAGTTGTTGAGGCCTCCCACGTTATGGTCTATTGCCATATCGTTGTCATTGAGTATGATGAGGAGGTTGTTGGGATTCGTCGAGGCGTTGTTGAGGCCTTCAAAGGCCAGTCCGCCCGCGATAGAGGCATCGCCTATGACGGCGATAACCTTGCGCTCCGGCTCATCTTTCCTCAGTTCGGTGGCAATCGCCATACCCAAGGCGGCCGATATGGAATTGGAGGCATGCCCCCCTATAAAAGCATCATAGGGGCTCTCCTTCGGGTTGGGAAAACCGCTGATACCATTCAGTTTGCGGTTGGTGTCAAATTTGTCGCGGCGTCCCGTGAGTATCTTGTGGCTGTATGCCTGATGGCCTACGTCCCATACAATGCGGTCGTAAGGCGTGTCGAATACATAGTGCAGCGCCACCGTGATTTCTACTGCCCCCATGCTCGACCCGAAGTGTCCCGGGTTTTTCGAGCAGGCATCAATGATAAAGCCGCGCAACTCGCGGCACACCTGCGGCAGCATCTCCACCGGGAGCCGTCGCAAATCTTCGGGGCTGTTTATCTCTGACAACAAATTATGTTGGGTCGTTTCCGCCATGATTCCGTTGCTCTCCTATTGCTTATTTCTTATTGTTTTCTCTCTCCTTTTTCTTGCTCTTGTACACCGGTACAAAGACAATGATGCCCGATGCAATGATAGAGAAGACCGTCGCAAAATTAAGCTCGGCCTTTGCTATGACAAAGCCGCACAAGGCTAACCACAGCAACACAAGGCATACGATATTGAAAGTAGAAAATCTGCGCATTCTTTTTCTTTTTCTTGGGGTCCTGTTGGGCTGACAATCGTCTGCAAGGTTTTTCCCTGCATACATCGTCGCATTACCCTCATTCACATCTCCTCCTGTCTTGTCGGGAAAGGCACGCAAATGTAAGCAAACTTTGTCATATAATCAATATTCCCACTCTCTTGCAGGCAGCTTTTGCAAGCACTGCGGCCCGTGTCATATACTCATCATGCCGCCCGTATCGGCCACCGAGGCAAAGAAAGCCATGATGGCGGCTCCGAAAAGAAGCAGCACCGGAATCGCCAGAATGAGCAGCAACAGCATTACCACAAGAGGCCACAAACAGCCCCAGCGGGTATCGCCGTTGGGTAACTTATCCGACAGTAGTACAGCAACAAGGCTCACGATGGGAGTAAACAACACTCCCAAGAGAAACGGCCATCCGAAACCAATCGTACGCCGCCTCCCGGCCAATGCAATGATGATTACCAATATAAAATAAGCCGTACCCGAAAGTCCAAGCATCTTTTATTCCCTTTCTGTTTTAGTTCTGTTATTAAATCCTTATTCTCTGTAATATACCCGTTTCACGCGTGTCGATACCGAGGTGAGTATCTCGTAGGAAATCGTGTCCAGTTTGCCGGCAATCTCCTCCACCGGGATATGCTCTCCGAATATCTCTACGCGGTCGCCCTCATTACAGGATATCTCTGTGACATCGACCATGCAAATATCCATACATATATTCCCCACAATGGCAGCTCTTGCGCCGTTGATATACACCTCGCCGCGACCGTTGCCTAATCTGCGGTCCATACCGTCGGCATATCCTATGGGGATGACAGCAATGCGCGAGCGGCGTTTCAACACACCGTGGCGGCCATAACCGATTGTCTCGCCCGCCTCGTACTCGTGTATTTGCAGAATCGTCGTTTTCAGCGTGCTTACAGGTTGCAACCCTCTCTTTTCACCCGTCGGCGATATGCCATACAGGCCAATCCCCAACCGCACCATCTCCATTTGAGCCTCGCTGAAACGCTCTATACCGGCCGTATTAAGGATATGCCGCATGATTTTGTGCTTCGAGGCAGCTTGCAGTTTCTCGGCACAGCGGGTAAATATCTCTATCTGCCGTTGCGTGTAGGCATCATGTATGCTCTCGTCGCTGCCGGCAAAATGCGAGAAGACCGAGCGGGCCATCAGTACGATTTGCGATTGCAGCACCACCGTGAGGTCATCGATTTGTTCCTCGGTAAATCCCAGCCGGTGCATTCCCGAGTCGATTTTGATGTGTACCGGGTAGCCCGACACCCCCAGCTTTTCGCCCTCGGCAAGCAGCGCACTCAGGAGGTTGAAGCTGTAAATCTCCGGTTCGAGCCGATAGCTGAAAAGCGTGCGGAAACTGCTTATCTCCGGATTCATCACAATAATAGGCATGGTAATACCCGCCTTGCGCAACTCGGCTCCTTCATCGGCAACAGCCACCGCCAGGTAATCGGCGCCGCGCTCCTGCAACGTCTTCGCTATCTCATACGACCCGGCACCGTAGCCGAACGCCTTTACCATACACACTACCTTGGTAGTGGGGTGGAGCATCTCTTTGTAATGGTTCAGGTTGTTTACGAGAGCGTCGAGGTTGACCTCCAATATCGTCTCGTGCTGTTTCAGTTCAAGAGCCTCCGATATAAGCTCGAAGTGGAAATTGCGGGCGCCCTTGATGAGGATAAGCTCGTTGCGGAACATCTCCGAAGGGGTGAGCTTCTCTACAAACTCCCGCGTGTCGGAGTAGAAACTCTTCTCTATATCAAAAAGATAGGCATTGTCCGATATCTCCGGTCCTATCCCTATGAGCCGCTCTATGCCTTTGGCTTTGAGCAACTCCGACACCTTGCGATAAAGCGTAGCCGGCGGCAATCCCGTCTGGAAAATGTCCGAGAGGATAAGCGTGCGCTTCATCTTGCCCGTAGCGGCGCGCCGTGCCTGAAAGTCGAGAGCAATCGTCAGCGAGTCTATGTCAGAGTTATAGCTGTCGTTGATAATGAGACACCCGTTGTTGCCCTCTTTCACCTCCATACGCATCGCCACCGGGGTGAGCCGTTGCATGCGTCCCGCGATAACCTCGGGCATCCGGTTCAGGTATAGCATGATGGCGAGGCAATGTATGGCATTCTGTATCGAGGCATCATCGGTAAACGGGATAGTCATGCTCAGCATATATTGCAGGTAGGTATAGTCGATGCGGGTCGAGTTCTCCCCCTTGACGATGGCCGATATATAGAGCGGTTTGTCGCGGTCCTTGCGCGACCAGGCTATCTCGTAAGCCCCCAGGCAGAGTTTCTCCACACACTCCCGTATCAGCTCGTTGTCGCCGTCATAAATGATGCAGTCGCACCCTTTCAGGAGCGTGAGCTTCTCCATACACTTCTGTTGCATCGACGAGAAACCCTCTTGGTGCGCCTCTCCGATATTCGTGATAAGGCCTATCGTAGGTTGTATGATTTCTTCGAGCCGTTGCATCTCGTCGGGGCGTGATATGCCTGCCTCGAAGAGAGCCAGCTCCGTCTTTTCGTTCAGCTGCCATACCGAGAGCGGCACGCCCGTCTGCGAGTTATAGCTGCGCGGCGAGCGCACAATGTTATAATCCTCTTGCAAGAGTTGGTGCAGCCACTCTTTCACCGATGTCTTGCCGTTGCTGCCCGTGATGCCTATTACCGGGATGTCAAACAGCCGGCGGTGATAGGCAGCCAACATTTGCAAGGCGGCCAGGGTATCGTTTACGACAAGAAAATTGGCCTCGGGCATAGCCTCGGCGTTATCGGGGATTTGTCGTACCACAAAGTTGCGCACACCCTTGTCATACAACTCCTTTATGTAGCGGTGTCCGTCATTGCGTTCCGTCACAAGGGCAAAGAAGAGGCTCTCTTCGGGAAACGTGAGCGAGCGGCTGTCGGTCAAGAGGACCGACAGTTTATAGTCGGCGTGCACATTGCATCGCGCTTTTATGATGGTGGCAATTTGTGACGTGTTATAGTTCATTGCAGTTATGTTGTAAAAGTTGTTCTATCTCTTTTCTTTCGGCCGAGTAGTCTATGGCATCGCAGCCCGCAGCCAGCTCATCCATCTGCCTGAGCAGCGAAGCTGCAAAATCCCGGTATGCCGGGCTGCTGCACCCTTTGAGGGGGCGATGGCGCAATCCTGTCGCAATCTTCTCGCAGGCAGTGGCAAGGCGTGCGGTCTCCGACGTAAAGTAAGCCTCGGCAAAACGCTCTCTTATGTAGGCCACAGCCGCCGCTGCAGGATGCGTCATGTCTTCTGCATAGAAACGGTAGTCCCGCAACTCATCCATTACGATTTCGTAGGCCGGGAAGTAGCTGTACGTCTCAGGATATCTTCGGCACAAGGCATCGGCGGCAAGCAGCAGCGTCGCTTTGCTCAGCTGGTTGTTGTGGGCGCCGTCGCGCAGGTGGCGTATGGGGCTTACCGTGAGTAGCACGCGGCATCCGGGGGCATATTCGTGCAGCCGTTGAGTGAGCAGCTCCCAGCGGGCTACAATCTCATCGGCCTCTATGCGGGCCCGTTCAAAGACCTTTTCGGGCTGTTTGTGGCAGTTGGCCACCGTCATGCCCGTCTCTTTCAGCCGGTAGACATAAGCGGTACCCCAAGTCGCTATAAGCCGTTGGCAGCGAGGCAGCAAGTCGGCCGCCCGTTTGTAGCTTCGGTTCATGGCCTGTAAAGCCGCGCTGCGGTCGGGCGACGAGAAACTACCATGATGCATATAGCTATACCACAGGAAACCGTCGTAGCGCAGCTCCTCCTCTTCGTAAGGGCGTCCCTCCGCCAGTCGTTCTATGGCACTCGCTATCGACTCGGGATTGTACAACGTGCCGTATGGGTTGAGGCATACGTCAAACTTGGCCTCCTGCAAGTATGAGCCTATATGGTCGGCGAAGCACGACCCCATCATCAGTATGGGCATTCCATGTCGCAAATATCCCTTCTCTGTCGCCACTGTTACGGGCGTAGTCCATTTCATGTCGTCGCGCGGGTTTATTGTTCAAAAGTAGCTAAATTTTTTTTATCCGAGTGTGCCGCAACCCTCTTTTTAATCAACTATAAGATTACTGAAAATGCTATGGTAAAATAATATGGTAAATTTACCCGTTATTGCATGTAAAAATACCATATTATATACTATCTTTGCCCTGTCGGGAATCCGAAGCAGTATTAAAAACCATAAAATGCATATCTTATGAAATTATATTTCAAGAACGACCGCGACCGCGATTTTCTTGCAGCTTACCACAAAGTGCTGCATGATTTGGGCGACAAGGCACCCTACGTCTCTCGCGAAGAGCTCATCGAGCGTACCATCTCCGGGGGAGCCCCCCGTTTTTATGTAACCTACGAGCTGGCACGACGCAACATTTGCAGCATCCTGCAAGGAAAGCCATATCCCTGCAACAATAGGCTCAAACAGGAGATGTATCAAGAGTTGACACGTCGCACGCTCGAATGTATGGAACGCTGCAAGAACCGCAAGAGTTTCAATGAGGCATTGATGACAGTTCTCTCCGAGCACTCAGCCCCCCGCTTCTACATGACGATAAAAAGTGCGCGCAACCTGCTTTCTCAGTTACAGCGCAAGCAAAGGAACCTGCAACGTTCCCACCATTGACACCCCGCCGGCATCATCGGGTCATAAGTACCCGGCAATCAACCTTTTCAATCAAAAATTACGGGACGTAAACATAATATACAGCAACATGAAAAAGATAGAATACGAAGATGTTTCAATAGCCATCTGTTTCGATGACATCTTGCACGAAGCCCTGGCCGAGAGCTCCTATCTGGCAGCCTCGACGGCCGCCTTGGCACAACCCGAGCCGCGTGTATCGCAGCTGATTATCACAACCGACGAGATGCCCTTGGTACATCGTGCCTGTCACGAGGCATACGCGGCCATCTTGCCCCGTCTGTCGGCATACGCAGGCGAGGGGAGTGCGGCAACCGATGAGGGGGTCACCTTTGCGTTGCGTCTGCCTCTGGAACGCAGCGAAAGCATCGACGCATTATTGCTGCACGAGTTGCGCCGCGCCATCGTCTCATACCTGCTGAGCCGCTGGTTCTATGGAAAGTCGGCCCAGCTTGCCGCCGATGCTCTTCGTCGCTATGAAGCCTCTGTCGGGATGGTTTTGCACGACATCCGCCTGACACAAGCCGCAACACGGCGTCCGGTGAATTATTTCTGACGGAGGCGCACCTTGCGATGCAGCAAATGATAGAGAAAATTGGGCATGATACCCACCAAAACAGGGCGAAGCAGAGCGATGCGCGAATAGAAAGGAAGTTTCAGAAGTTTGTGTGCCGCCCCGAAAGTGTACACCTCATTCATGCGGTTCTGCCACGTACGGCGCTTATAAGAGGCCGCATTATCACAAATGCGGTATAACACCTCCTGCAAGTTATACCCCCGATACCCCGCGGCATAAAGGCGTGCCAGCATATAGTAATCCTCCACCCTTGTCATCCTCCGATGGCTGCCATATCCTCCTATGGCCGTCAGGGCATCGCGTCGTATCATGCACGTAGCGTGTAGGTGCGGGATACTGTATGCAAAATCTTTTATATCGGGAATCTCCTTTTTACGCAGGATGCCGAAGTCGCCCTCGTCGTCGAAGAACGAGGCCGCACAGGCAACGAGAGCATATTGCGGGTGGGCATCGAGAAACTCCGTCTCGCGCGCGAGACGGAGGGACAGCGACTCGTCGTCGCTGTCCATGATGGCGATATATTCACCCCTTGCCGCTGCAATACAGCGGTTCAGTACGATATTGCATCCCATGTTTTCGGCATTGCGCAAGAGCTTGATACGGGAATCCTTCCGTTCAAATTCTTGCGCAATGCGATATGTGTCGTCGGTAGAGCAATCATCGCACAAAATCAGCTCCCAGTCACCGTAGCTCTGGTGAAAGACCGACTCTATTGCATCGCGCAGAGTACGGGCACAGTTATAGATGCCCATCACGACCGATACCTTGGGCGCAGTTTGTGTCGAATCCTTTCCTACTTTCGTAAGCATAATGTTTTTAGTTTCTCTCTCTCCTGTTGCGTCAAAGCGATAAAATAGCTCGCAGACGCATATATAAGCGCATAAGCCGCACATCCGGTGGCAAGTCCTATCCAGTTGCACGATGCTGCAAAAGGTTCCCATACCATGCGTCCCAAGGCCGCCATCAGAGCCGTGGCGACGATGATGCGCATATATACCGCTTTGAAGTATCTGCCGCTCTCCACACCCAGTCTCTTGCGGTAATATATATGATTGGCAATGGTGGCAGCGATTGTTCCGCAGCACAGAGCCGCGGTCATCCCACCCAGTCCCCATTGCCGGGAAGCATAATATGATGCGATAGCGGCGGCAAATATACATATAAAATTGATAACCGAGAGTGTTCGCACTTTTCCGTGTGCTTCCAGCAGCGAATTTCCGTAGTCACCGGTAAGTTGCACCGTCCACGAAGCCATGATGGCGAGAGCGATAGGGTAGGCCTGCCCATACATGTCGCCCGCCCACAGCCGTACGAACGACCCGCCGAAAATCACGAAGCCGCCCAAGATAAAAGACTGTGGTAATAATACCATCCTGCCCATCCTTATCATCTCATCCGTTACAAGCCGCTTGTCGGCATGGAGGCACACCGTGTGCGTTGCGCGGGGCAAGAGCATCCGGTTGATAGTCTCCGCAAAATATCCATACATGCATCCCAGCAGTATGCCTACCCCGGCTACCCCCACTGCCAGCGAGTCGTGCGTCATACCCGCAACAATCTGTCCCGTATTCCATTGGAATGCGGCAGTCGCCTGATATATCGCTATCCAGAAAGCGTATGGCAGAATATGATTCAAGGGCATCGTCGCAGCCTCTCGCAGCGACGGCCATACAATACGGCGGCGCACATACAGGCAAGTAGCAATCACAACCCCTATGTTGAGGGCTGCATCTACGCATATCAGAGCCAGGGCCTTCTCCCCATGCCACAATAGCAGGCCTATACATACGGCACGCAGCGTATATTTTATCGGCTGTATCCCTCGCGGGAAAGCAAAGAGTCCGCATCCGTTGCAGATAGCCGTGAATATGTTGCCCGGAATAATAAAGGCCTGCGTCACGGCAATGACCGCAATCATCCTCCGCATGGATGCCACCTCCTCCGAGTCGAAATGAGAGCCCCACAGTTGCGGCGCAAGAAAATATAGCGAGGCCCCGGCAGCAAGCAATACGGCGCACAGCAGCACACAGAGGCGGAATATAGAGGCAAGACAGGCGCGCAACCCCTCTTCGTCGCCGCGTTCACGGTAATAGGCGACATATCGGGTAGTTGTCTTCCCCAGGCCGAAATCGAGAAGCGTAAGGTAAGGTACAATAGCCCCGGCAAGAAGATACAACCCATATTGTGAGGGCCCGAGGCAACGTATGATAAAAGGCGTAAGCACCAGTCCCGTTGCATTTACCAGCAACAGGTTCAGGTAGTTATAGGTCGCACCTTTGCGCAACTCGCTTTTCATGGCACTCTCTCCGTCTGCTCCATGGCCCGACGATACACGATAGCACATCGCTCCGTATGCAATCTGCCGATATCAAAAATCCGTATCGTTCCGCACTACCCGCATTGTAGCCACTCGATACCGGCAGGCTCGGGTCCAATAAAAGGGGGTGTGTCATGCTCGAAAGTCAGATGACACACCCTTGCAGCAATTGTGATAAATTCCTTAGGGGCGTTGCGATAAAATCAGCATTCGTGACTGCCGCAACCGCCGCAGCAACCGTCGTCGCAGCCATGGTCGTGGCCGCCGCAACCGCTGCAACATCCGCAGCTGTGAGGCGGGTTCAGCTCCTCTTCGGTCGCATCTCGTACAAGTTTTACCTCTCCCTTGTAATGCAGGTTCTCGCCGGCCAACGGATGGTTGAAGTCTATGGTCACGCCATCTTTCTCGACCATCAGTACCAACCCATATACCAAAGCCCCGTCTGTCGTGTGCATGGGGAGCGTGGCACCCGATTTCACCCGGTTGTCGAGTTCACCCTCGGGATTGAGAAAGAGGTTGCGGTCGAGTTTCATGATATGGTTCTCGTTGCGCAGCCCGAAAGCCTGTTCGGCCGGTATTGTAAAATCAAATTTGTCTCCGGCCTTCAATCCGGCTATTTTCTCCATGAAAACGGGGAGTACGGCTTCGTCGACGCCATATACAAACTTCTCCGGTTCGCCCTCAGGAGTACTCATCATCAACTCTTCGGGCTCACCGTCGGTGTAAGCATACAGCTCATATTGCAGCTCAACCCATTTACCAGTCTCTATTTTCATATCATTATCTTTGATTGGTTTATAATTCATCATCAGAACCTACTCCTCGTAGCGGTACTTCCGGTCGAAGACATCGAGGATATGGTGTACGTTGAAGTAATACCCCTCTATTTTCAAGGGGTTCTTGTCCACCTCCACATAATCGTAGTAGGGCTCCACAAAGACAAAATCCTTCCCCGTGAGACCCAGGCGGTTCAGTATGTTATATTCGTGTACCGGCGATATGACATACCATGCCGTCTCGGGAGCTTTCCCGTCGCCCGTCGAGAGGATGGCCTGTATGAGGTGGTTCATGCGGAACTCCCATATCGCCGCCTCCTTATACTTGTTCTGTTCCTTCAAGGCGTAGATGAGGAAGTTCATCTGTCGCAAGTCAAAGGGGTCGTCGGCCAGCGTGAGAAGGGCAAACTTCACGATATTCTCACATTCGCCCACACTATGTTGGGTCTGCTTGTAGAGGCGGTCCAGCTGGTGCGAATACTCCGACTTGCGGTAGGGATTATAGTCCTCCTGGAAAATGTAGCCCAAGTAATAGTAGCGAAACTCCTCGTGCGTCATGGTCGTATCCTTCGCGTTGTACTTTCGCACCAGATTGGGGTAGTAGAACGGCGACGCCGGGTCATTCACAGCCTTTTTTATCTCCGTAAAATCGGGAATTTGCATGTCAGGCAATTTCTGTGCCGCTACATGGCACCAAGTAGCAAACACAAAACATACGGCAACGAGCCAGCCCGGCAAGCCTTTTATAATATATCGTTTTATAATATCTGTCATGGCAGCATGAGTCGTATAATAGGTGAGCGGCATTTCTGTCATCATCGGGCCTCTTGTAGCAAAAGCGGTTATGGCCCCTTGGGCCGCTATCTTTATGCAAAGATACAAAACTTCTCTGTTTCGGTAGGAAATTTATGGCTTAATTAGTCATATAAGGTGCAATGGCATGAGGAATTTCTCTTATAGACTGCATAGTGCAGCTCCCATCATACCGCCGCATACCAGCAGCTTCATCCCCGTGCCGGCAAAGAACGAGAGAAACGAGCCCCATGCAGCATGCGTTGCCCGCTTCAAGTCGCGCGCACCCATGATAAGTTCCCCTATCAGAGCTCCTATGAAAGGACACAGCAGAGGGCCGGCCGGCCACGGCAGGAACATACCCACGACAAGACCTACCACCGCACCCCAGCTTCCGCCGTTACTCCCGCCGAAGCGGCGTGTCATCCACGGCGTGAGGAAAAAGTCTATCACACACACCACAACGGCGACTATGGCCCACACGATGAGAGCCGTAGTACTCAGGTGAGCATACCCGCTCCATTGCAGCAAGAGCATGCCCGCGTAGCTGAGCGGCGGTCCCGGCAACATAGGCAAGATACATCCGGCAAAACCGGCTACGAAACACAAGATAGAGAGTATAAGCAGAACTACTTCCATTGTTTCCTGACTCTTTTCCCGGTCACAAATATATATTTTTCTTTCTGTTCCCCAGCCGCTCTGTTGCAGATTATAACTTTTATTTTTCTTCTTTTCAGAACATTCGCCCCTCTCCGTTCCCCATCATGCAACGCTTCCCGTGCCTCTTCTGCTGCGTGCGTGAGGCTGTATATAGGCTGCAAGGCCGGTATCATCATATACATATTATATATAGCCGCCTTGCCGGCGGTATGAAGCTCTGCGATTGTAATTGAAATATCACTTGTTTGATACCGTGCAGTATTCCTTTTGATACAGAGATGTAACATACTCCCCATAATTTTGCGGCGTGAAAAGATAATTATGAAACCTAAATTTTTATCACTGTTTTTGCTCGCAGCGGCCTCATCAAACGCACTTTATGCCGCCTCCCTTTCGGGTATCGTCAAAGATGCCCATTCCCACGAAGAGCTCATAGGAGCGCATATCTATGTCAAAGAGAACCCGCGCATCGGTACGACCTCCGGTTTGGACGGCTCTTTTGTTCTCCATGATATCCCCGAGCATCAACCTGTAACCCTGGTCTGTACTTATGTGGGTTACAAAAGCCGGGAACAAGTGGTGAAAGAGCCCGCCACCGAGAAGTTGCTCATCGACGTCTTTCCCGCCGACCATGCGTTGGGCGAGGTGACGATTCTGGCCTCTGCCGACCGCGGCTCCGACGCAAGTGCCCGTCTCAGCGAGAAGCAATCGCCTCTTGTCAGCAATATCGTGAGTGCCCGCAGCATAGAGATTTCGCCCGACCTCAATGTATCCAACATCCTGGCGCGTGTCTCCGGCGTCACACTCGAACGCAACGGCTCGGGCGACGGGCAGTATGCCGTGCTGCGAGGCATGGACAAACGTTACAATTATACCTTGGTAAACGGTGTAAAGATTTCGAGCCCCGATAATAAAAACAGGTATGTGCCTCTCGATATCTTCCCCGGAGAGCTGCTCGACCGCTTGGAGGTAAGCAAGTCGCTCACCCCCGATATGGAGGGAGATGCCACCGGCGGCGTGGTGAATATGGTGATGAAAAACGCCCCCGACAAGTGGGTGGTGCAAGCCTATCTCTCGGCCGGCTACGGCACTTCGTTGATGGGGCATCCCTTCACGACCTACAACCGCAGCGGCATCACATGGGATGCCCCCCGTACGTTGTATGGCAGCGACTACAATGCCTCCGTTTCCGATTTCGGCCGCGGTACGGCACAACTCTCGTCACAGACCGCACTGCCCGACATGGTGGCCGGCCTCACCGTAGGCAACCGTTTCATCGACAAACGGTTGGGCGTGCTGTTGGCTGTCAGCTTCCAAAATTACTATCAGGGCAAGGAGTCGCTCTTCTTTACCGACGACGTCACCCAAAGCACCAACGAGGTACACCTCACCGACATGAAAGAGCGCTTCTATTCCGAGCACCGCATGCAATACGGAGCGCACCTCAAATTAGATTGGCGGTTTAACGAAAACCATATCATAGAGTGGTACAACGCCCTCATAGGCAGCGACCGTCAGCAGGTGCGCGAGTCTACCGTTACCGACCTGTCGCTCAATTACGCTCCCGACGAAGGCAATGTGTTGCAGCAGTTAGAGACCCGTTCGCGACTTACCCGGCAACTGATATTCGCCTCTACGCTGAAAGGCTCGCACCGCCTCTCGGCCCTCTTCTCGGCCGACTGGACACTCGCCGGAGGCTATGCCTCTAACAACCGCCCCGACAACACCTATATCACCCTCGAAAACAACCGGCAAAGCTATGTCGATTATATTACCGCCGACAACAGCGAGCGGCGCTGGGAGCAGAACGACGACCGCGATTGGGCGGCCTACGTCAACTTGAAATACCGGCAGGAACTGGGCGACAACACCCTGTCGGCCAAGGTCGGTGGTATGTATCGCGACAAGGCGCGCCGCAGCGACTACGTCTCGTACCGCTTTGTCCCTGCCGCCACGTCACGTCCCGTACAAGGAACCGACTTCAACACCCTCGACGAGATAGAGTGGCGTATCGTAGCGCCGCAGGGAGGCGTTGGCCCTCTTACCTACGATGCCGGCGAGCGCATCGGCGCAGCCTATCTCATGGCCACCTACGGCAGCGAGTATTGGGAGGTCGTTGCAGGAGCACGAGCCGAGCATACCGACCAGTTCTACCACATGTATTTCCCACCCGCCGGCAACGAGCCCGACGGAGGGCAGCAATATTGGGACATTCTCCCCTCGGTAGCCCTCAAATACATGCCTCGCAAAGACATGAACCTCAGAGCCTCCTACTATCGTTCCATCAACCGTCCCGGCTTTTTCGAGATAGTGCCTTACTCCATCATCGAGGAAGAGTACACCGAGTACGGCAACCCCGACCTCAAACGCGCCGTCATCGACAACATCGACATGCGCTGGGAGTGGTTTATGGGAACAACCAACCAGCTCATGGCCGGCCTCTTCTACAAGCACATACAGAACCCCATCGAGTATGCCTACTACTCGGTCAACAATCGCCAGTTCGGTTACGGATTCACCAACCTCGGCAATGCCACCAACGTCGGTGTCGAGCTCGATTTTATCTACTACTTCCGTTATTTCGGTATCAAGGCCAACTACACCTATACCTACTCGCAGATAGAGTCCCCCAAGACCCTGTATGCCCGCGACGAAAGCGGGAAGTTGGTTCGTAACACCGTCATGCAGCAGCGACCTCTTGTCGGGCAAGCCCCGCACGTGGCCAATCTCTCGCTGCTCTATAAAAACACCCGCTACGGATGGGATGTGCAGCTTGCCGGCAATTACACAGGCGAGCGCATGGTTGTCGTCTCGCACTACTACGACAACGACCATTGGATGGCAGGTTCGTTCAGCCTCGACCTCTCTGTCGAGAAGCGCTTCCCGCACGGCATCTCGCTCTTCTTCAAGGGCACCAATCTCCTCAATACCCCTTCGCGCATCTACATCAAGAATCTGAGCGAATATAACAACAACTACCCCCGCCAAGACGCCTCTAAGGGCTACACACTCATCGAGGAGGAGTGCGAAGGTGCGAGCTTCCTCTTAGGAGTACGCTACAAACTGTGATTATCTCTTCAATAACTATTATAACAAACCAACAACTGACAAAGATGAAAACTTTCAAATGTATGCTCGCATGTGCCGCACTGGCTATGCTTGCTTCTTGCAACGAAGAACCCGGAAATAGTAGCAACACCGGTGACGGTGGCCAGAAACTTCCCAAAGACGCCATCGTTTGGAGCGCCGATACCACTGTGACGCTCACCGACCATTTCATCGTCCCCGAAGGAAAGTCGCTCTATATCTACGAAGGTGCACGCATCGTGGCCTCCAATGCAGCCGTCAAGCCCGAAATCGTGGTACTGGGCAATATGTACGTTCTCGGTACCGAGGAGAAACCCGTCACCTTCACCGTCGAGGCATCCTCTCAGTCCGACCGTTTCTCACGCAACTGGGGCGGTATCATTTGCGGATACGACTGCCAGGAGGTCGTTATGCTCCATGCCATCGTCGAGTATGGCGGTGCGCTCACAACCGAGAATTCGGCATCTTTCCAGCACCAGCTCTTCAAGACCGAGACAGGCGAGGGCGTGCCGGCATTCCACTTCTGCAATCCCAACGGTAAGTTTGTCATTATGAACTGCACCTTCCGCAACAATGCCGAGGACCAGATTTACATCACCGGAGGCCGTTCTATCGTAGCCAACAACCGCTTCATCTGCAACGGATACGACGGGGGAGAAGCCATCAACTACAAGTCAGAGTGCCTTGCCGACATCTGTTACAACCTCATCTATGATGCCAATACAAACGGATTCAAGCTCTCCAACTCGGGCTTTACCAACATTCAGTCCGACTTGTATGTTTATAACAACACGATAGTCAACAGCGGTTGGCGTCGTCCCGGCGTGAAGGGTGGCAGCATCTGGCTCGAAGAGAGCATCGCCGTCAAGCTCTACAACAACCTCGTTTACGATTGCCGTTGGGGCTTGAAGAGCGACACCGAAGAGCCCTACGATGCTATAAACTCGGTAATTACCCCCAACTACTATTTTGCATCTACCCAAGTCGGCGTAAATCAGATGATGCCCGACGATTTAGAAGGCATCTTGCATGGCGATAACGACATCAACAGTACCTTTGCCGGCGAGAAAGACCCCATGTTCGTCCGCTTCGAGCAACAAAGCAATATCGACATCAACTGTGGCGGCAACAACGAAAATGCCCCCGTTGCCTACAACAACGATTGGGACTTCTCGCTCGCAGCCGGCTCTCCGGCACTTTCGGGCGGAAAAACCGACTTCAACCGTCACTACGCCTCGGCACTCACATTCGACGGGCTCGCCAACGGGGTTTACGAGACATCCTCGTTCGTCTCTCCGGCACCTTCCGTATGGTTTGGAGCCTACGGCATGAAATGATTCTCCATAACCAAAACAAAACACTCAGATTATGAAAAGATTATTTGCATCACTATGGTTATCCCTGCTGCTTGTCTTACCGCTGGCAGCTCAGAAGACACTTCCCGTATTTGGCGAAGACAGCCACTCGTTTATCCTGGCCAACGATTTGGGGCGCAACGGCTATTACTTGCAGAAACCCATTGCCGAGCGCATGGGTATGGTAGCCGAGCAAAATGACATAGAGTTTGTGGCTGCCGCAGGCGACGTTCACCACTTCGAGGGAGTGGCAAGCACCTCCGACCCCCTGTGGATGACCAACTACGAGTTGATTTACGCACATCCCGAGCTTATGATAGACTGGTACGCCGTATGCGGAAATCACGAATATCGGGGCAACACCCAAGCCGTACTCGATTACAGCAACGTTAGCCGTCGGTGGAATGCCCCCGGTAAATACTACAAAGTCTCTATGGAGGCCGGCGACAACGAGATGGTCGACCTCTTCTTTATCGACACCACACCTCTCATCGACAAGTATCGCGAAGACACCGAGAAGTATCCCGATGCCGGTAAACAATCTGTCGAGGAGCAGCTCGCGTGGCTCGAAAACGCACTCAAAACAAGTACCGCCAAGTGGAAAATCGTGCTCGGCCATCATCCCGTCTACGCCCAAACGTACAAGTCAAACAGCGAGCGCGCCGACATGCAGGCCCGCGTGAAACCCTTGCTCGAAAAATATGGCGTCGACCTCTATCTCTGCGGGCATATCCACAACTTCCAGCACATCAAGCAAGAGAATGAGACCGTCAACTACCTCGTCAACTCCTCCGGCTCTTTGGCTCGCGACGTGCAACCCATCGCCGGCACCCGCTTTTGCAGCAACAAAGCAGGCTTCACCGTTGTCAACGCTTCCGACAAGGCCCTCTCTTTCTACCTGCTCGATGCCGACGGCAATCTGCTTTACGACTATGTGATAGAGAAAAAATAATTTCCATAACTCTTATCGTTTCTTTTTCGGGAGTGCGGCATATATCCTGTATCGCCGCACTCCCTTTTTGTTTACCGCGGGCAACGAGCCGCGAGGCTTTCTACTTCCCCCCCCTCCATTGTAAAAAAGCAGGTCACACACCAAACAGGCGCCGGGCATTCTCCGTAGTGACGGCATCCACCTCCTCGACACTCTCGCCCAGGATGTCGGCCACGCGAGCCGCCGTAAAAGCCGTGTATGCCGGTTCGTTGCGCTTACCCCTGCGAGGTACCGGAGCCAGATAAGGGGCATCAGTCTCCAAAAGCAGGCGCTCCCGGCCTATCGCATGAAGCGTATCCTCCATGTGGGCATTCTTGAAAGTTACGATACCGTTTATACCGAAATAGAAGTCTCCCGCCCGTTGGCGTATCTCCTCCACCTCGGCAACACCACTCGTGAAGCTGTGGAATACCCCCGTCACACATCCTTTCCCGAGTCTCTCCAACACCTCCAACACCTCATCCAGTGCCTCTCGGCAATGTATGATGACAGGCATCGACCATTCGGCCGCCCACTCCGTTTGTCGGGCAAAAACCTCTTTCTGCTCTTGCAGCCGGCTCTTGTCCCAGTAAAGGTCTATTCCTATTTCTCCTATGGCGCAGTATCGGCGGCTCTCCAAGAGCGCCTTTATTCGGGAGAGCTGTTCCGGGTAGTCATCCTCTACCGAGGTAGGATGCAACCCCATGGCAGCATGGCACCGGCCCCGGTAACGCTCCGTCGTCTCGTGCAGGGCATCTACGGTCGAGACATCTATGTTTGGCAATATAAGAGAGTGTATGCCGGCATTTGCCGCCCGCAAGACGACATCATCGCGGTCGTTGTCAAATTCCGGCAAGTATATATGCGTGTGCGTGTCTATCATTCGGCGTTCTTCTCGTTCTTGCGGTAGTAATATATCACCCCATATTCCATGCAGCGGGCCATGCGTTCATCGGGCTTGCACTCCTCATAGTAAGCCTCCACTTGGTTCCATATCTCGGCAATGAGAGCATCGGCCTCGGTACGCAATTTGTTGAGCTGTTGCAGCGAGCGTTGCATCTGCTCCCTGAAACGGTCGCGGCTATATCGCGCCTCCATAAAGCAGTCATAGTGCACCTTCACCTTGGCAATCGTGGGATTATATATCGGAGTGCCGCCTCGCAATGCCATTCGGCGGTTTTCGCCCTCAATGATACGCTTGCCCCACAACAATACAGCCTCTTCGCTCATCAGGTCGGGAACTGCGAAATCGTCGGGGTCCAGTTCGTAGAGCCTCTTGTGTTCGGCTTTTATCTCTTGGCGCGATACCGACATATTGAGCACCTGTATAAAGTGCGATATATACATGCGGGCACTCTTTACAAGCGGTTGGCACTGTTTGTTACTCTTGCCGAGCTGCTCATAGTTATAGCGAAATTGAGTGATGGCAGCTTTCAGTCGCGGCAACAGCACCCTGGCCTCGTTCAGCACCTTGAACGAAGCTGGCTGTTTGCCGGCCGATTGTCGCAATTCCATGCCTACGGCCTTTTCAAGCGCCGCCACGCGGGCAGCGTCAGTATTGGGTAGTCGTCGGTATGGCATTTCAGTGGTCGCGTTTCATCAATTCGCAAGCAAGAGCAAGCAGGGGTAATTTACGGTCTTCGGGTACAAGAATCTCATCCATGCAAGCCAGGGCAGCCTGGTAGTATGTATCTATCTTCTCGATACAGAGCTTGTCGGTGCCGGTGCGGTTATAGACCCCGGTTATAGCCTCTATCTTCTCTTCGGAAGCAATGCCGCTGTTCCCCACATAACGGTTTAGCAGCGCGAGGTCATCGCCCTGAGCCTGTTGCAAGGCCTCTATCAAGAGGTAAGTCTTCTTGTCATTGAGTATGTCTCCGCCTATATTCTTGCCGAATACAGCCGGGTCGCCATATACATCGAGGTAGTCATCTTGCAGCTGGAACGCCATGCCCAGATTCTCGCCGAAACGGTATAGCGAGGCAGCCTGTGCAACGGGTGCGCCGGCAATTATGGCGCCCGTTTTCAGCGCGCAACCCAGCAGCACGGCAGTTTTCAGCCGTATCATATTCAGGTATTCATTGGCCGTGACATCGTTGCGGGTTTCAAATTCCATGTCAAGTTGTTGTCCTTCGCATATCTCTATGGCCGTTTTCAGGAACGTCTCCAAGACCTGGGGCAACAACCGGGGAGCCACCTGCGCCACATATTGCGTAGCAAGTATCTGCATGGCATCGCCCGAGAGTATGGCATGATTTTCGTCCCAAACCTTATGCACCGTAGGTTTGCCGCGACGCATATCGGCCTTGTCCATTACATCGTCATGCAGCAGCGTGAAGTTATGGAATATCTCTATACCCATAGCCGGTTTGAGAGCCTGTTGCAGATCGCCTCCGAAGAGTTCGCAAGCCATCAGCGTAAGCACCGGGCGAATGCGTTTGCCCCCCAGCGAGAGCTCATATCTGATGGGTGCATATAGCGAGTCGGGGCTTTGCGGATATTTTATCTCGGCAAGCGCCTCATTTATCATCTCTAAATACCGTGTCAATCTCTTTTCCATAGACTTATGTTATACTCTGATATTTCTTTCTGTTTGTTGTCCTGCGATTTACCATAGGCTCATTTGCGACGAGGTATCGGTGTTTTTGCGAGCCTCCTTTTCGGCAGCCCGGGCCTTCTCTTCCTCTTCTGCGCGACGCTTCTCCTCCTCTTTCCGGCGCTTCTCCTCTTCAAGGCTGTCGGGCCGTACGGGCTTCATCCAGTTGAAGCAGTCATCGATGTTTACCGCCGCTTTCTCGGTTTTCTCGGCAGGGGCAGAATCGTTGCCGAAGGTGATTTTTATATCCTCGTGGATGCCGTTGTCGGCAACCTCCTTTTTCGTCGTCTCCCTTGCGGCAATCTGGTTCTCGTATGCCTTGTTCTGCGTACGCAGAGTAGCCGTCTGCGAGATAAGCTCTTGCCGTTGTTTTTTCAGTGCGGCAATCATTTCCTTGGCCTTGCGCAGCTCCTCGGCATCGGCCGGCGACGATTTCCCTTTGGCCTCTTCTCTCCACCGGTCGGCCTCCTGCTGCACCTCCTCCATGCGCGTCCGCAGCTCTGCAAGCTCACGCTCGGCACGACGCTTGGCAGTCTCTATCTCTTCATACCGGTTTATCTTCTCCTCTACCTTGCCTGTAAGCTCTACGAATTTGCTCAGCTCGGCATTCTCTTCGGTCAGCTTGGCAATACGTTTGTCACGCTCGGCAAGCTCCGTGCGGGCAGCTTCGGCATCGGCACTTTGTTTTTTCAGCTCGGCAATCATGGCGTCGGCACTGGCCAGTCGGGCAACGTGTTGTTCCGCCTCGGCCTGCGCTTTCTCAATCTCCTCGCTCTTGCGCTCAATCTGTCGTTTATACTCTTCGTTTTGGGCCGACAGCACATTGCGCTCTTGCTGTAATGCGGCATAACTGTTTTTCAGTTCGCTCAGTTGGGCGGCACTCTCTTCCAGGGCCAGTTGCTCGGCACGCTCGCCCTCCTGCATCTTTTGGAGCGAAGTTTCCAGTTCGTTGCAGCGTTGCACACTCGTGTCGAGGTCACTTTGCAATACACCGCTCTTTTCTTCCAGCCCTTTGCGCAAGAGCACTTCCTGGGCAAGATTCTCTTCCAGGCGGGCTATATTCTCTTGCGCCTCTTTCAGCTCCTCATGAGCCTTTGTAAGTTCGCCTTGTGTCTGTTCCAGCGTTTGCGAAGCCGATATCTGAGCCTCGTTTGTCGTTTTCAGCTCATCGTATGCCGCCAGCAGCGACGACTTCTCGCTGCCGATTTGCTCTACCATCTGCTCCTTCTCGCTGATGGCCCGTTCTTTCTCTTCGATGAGGCGTTGTAAAGTCTCGTTTGTCGTTTTCAGCTCATCGTATGCCGCCAGCAGCGACGATTTCTCGCTGCCGATTTGCTCTACTATCTGCTCCTTCTCGCTGATGGCCTGTTCTTTCTCCTCGATGAGGCGTTGTAAAGACTCGTTTGTCGTTTTCAGCTCATCGCATGCCGCCAGCAGCGACGACTTCTCGCTGCCGATTTGCTCTACCATCAGCTCCTTCTCGCTGATGGCCTGTTCTTTCTCCTCGATGTCGCGTCGTAAAGCCTCGTTTTCGCCCGACAGAACTTCGGCCTTTTGTATTGCTTCATCGAGCGAAGCAGTCGCCTGTGCCGCTTGTTGCCTGAGCTCCTCTATCTCGGCCGAAGCCGACTCATCCGCATGAGCGTTTTTCAACTCCTGTATTACACCCAGGAGCCGCGTGTTCTCGCTCATGACCTCGTCGAGCTCGTGTTGTTTCACGTCGGCCACCTTCAACTTGTTCAGGAGGCTCTTGTTTTCCAGTTCATATTGCTCCTTCTCTGCCTCCAACGTAGCCACACGATTGTCCAAGTCGTGCACCTTGTCGTGCAAAGCGCGTTTCTGCCGTTCGGCACTCAGTTGGGCATTTCTTATCTCGTTCTTCTGTTCTTCGAGTTCGGCCGTCTTGCGTCTTTGGGCAGCCAGCTCCTCTTCCAGTTTTTGCCGGGTGGCGGCCACCTCCTGTTCTACGGTCGAGCGGGCCTGCCCTCTGAGTTCGGCAATGTAATTTTTGAACGAGTCGCCCAAGTGCTCATAGATGTAGCGTTTCTCGCTCTCGCGGTCGATGCACGTACGTACGAAGTCGGGCAGCGAAGCGTTGATCAGTTCCACAATGTGTTCCAGCAGGCTGTCGGGAAGAGTCTCCCCGTCGCTGTTTATCGGAGCTGTCGGGGCTGCCGG
>UQMR01000020.1 GCA_900542255.1 uncultured Porphyromonadaceae bacterium | reverse complement strand
TTATCCGCAACCTGCGCATCTCCCTGCAAGACGTACCGGTAGATAAAAGCGGCGAGAACAAAATCGTTGCCTTCCGCGACGGTGCCGAGGTTTTGGTAGGCGACCCCGACTGTATCTCGATGCAAGCCGACGATGAGAGCCTGCCCGAAAGCCAACGCATCACGCAACACATCTGGATAGACCATTGCGAGCTATACAACTTCCCCAAAGAGACCGAGCACAAAGACCGTTATGACGGACTCATTGATGCCAAGAACGATACGCGATACGTCACCATATCGTGGTGCTACTTCCACGACCACAGCAAAGCCTGCTTGTCGGGAAAAGGCGACAGCGACAACTTCGACCGCACCTGCACATGGCACCACAACTATTTTGAGAATATCAAAGGCTCGCGCCTGCCGCTGCTCCGTTACGGCAGACACCACTACTTCAACAACTACATGAAAGGTTGCGAGGACGGGCTCAACGTCCGTATCCAATCGAATGCATACGTAGAGAACTGCTACTTCGAGGATACCAAACGCCCCATCTTCGGGAAACTCTCGGAAAACGGACGCGCCACATTGGTCGACAACATCTTCAAGAATTGCAGCAAACTCCCCCCGGAGTGCACCAACATCGACGGCGCCAAACAGGAGACGCTGAAAGAGAGCGAGCAATTCGAGGCTACCGATTTCGTTCCGTCTGACTATTACAGCTACGAAGCGGTATTGCACAGTGCCGAAGAGATTCCCAACATCGTACCGCTATATGCCGGCGTAGGGAAACTGGGCAGCAGCGCAGTAGCCATTGCCACTCCCGGGAAAACGGCCATAAAAGCATTCGCCTCCAACGGCAAAATACGCATCGAAGGCGGCCAAGGCAATCTCGCGAAAATATACCGCGCCAACGGCATCACCGTAGAAGCCAAACCGATAGACGCCAACACCTTTACCAGCAAACGTCTCTCCAAAGGCATATATGTAGTAAACGTAACCTCTCCCCAAGGCGAAACCCTGTTTACTACAAAAATAAAATTGTAAATAGAGGAACTATCACAAAAACTATACAAAAACTCTTATTTCTCAATCAGATAGAGTTGCACTCGCCTGCAACTCTATCTTTTTTGCCACCATCCGAGACAAACATCGCCGCAACGACACATCGTGCACAACAAATCACTACCTTTGCCCACACAAAAAGAACGACAAGTATGACACAACGAGTACGCACATTTACCCTACCCATAGCCATGATAGCCGGTGCGCTGGCACACGAAATCACAGGGTATCTCGTCTTTCTCACCCCATACCTCATCTTCGCCATGCTGTTGGTTACGTATTGCAAGCTATCGCTGCACAGCATACGCATATCGCCCATGTACTTTTGGCTCGTCCTTCTGCAAACGGGTGTATGCTGGGCATTCTACGCCCTGCTTGCACTCTGGGACCCCGCCGTCGCCGAGGGTGCGTTCATCTGCATCTTCTGCCCTACCGCCACATCGGCTCCCGTAGTAGCCGCCATGCTGGGCGGCAACCTCTCGGTACTCGTTTCGTACAGTCTTCTCAGCAATCTGGCGGTAGCCATACTCTCGCCCATATATTTTTCCTTTATCGGGGCACACACCGATATGGGCTTTGCCCAGTCGTGCCTCACTATATGCAGGCAGGTACTTCCGCTGCTGTTATTGCCGCTACTGACAGCATATCTCTTACATAGATTTCTTCCCCGCGTACACGAAGCAATACGCTCAAAACAGAGCATCGCATTCTACCTATGGGCCATTTCACTCTTCATCGTAGTGGGGAAATCGGTCAATTTCGTACTGCAACAACCGGCCTCCTACATTCCCGAGGAGATTGCCATGGCAGCCATCGCACTCCTTTGCTGCGTGATGCAATTCTTCGCCGGCCGGAAAATAGGGGCCGCCTACGGCGACAGAATATCGGGAGCACAAGGCTTAGGACAGAAAAATACCGTCCTTGCCATATGGATGGCCCTTACCTACCTGCACCCCATCGCATCGGTTGCTCCGGCCTCGTATGTAGTGTGGCAAAACATCATCAACTCTACCCAAATAGCTTTGAAAGAAAAGAAAGAGCATCGTTTATAAGCCTTTACACGACACATAACTCCCGGGAAAGACTACTAAAAAATTTACAAAAAGCCGCTTTTCTGCTCCACAGCATACGCAAAAATCTGCATTTTAGTTTTATTAACTATAACTTCACGTTTTATCCCATTATTTTCAACGAAAGCCGTAAGCAATTCGGTTATTTATCTTAAATTTGCAGCATCAATCATTGGCAAAAAGAATTGGAAAACATAAATATCAATACTACTAACTATTAAAAAAGAGCTTATCATGGAGACCTTAGTTGAGAAAATTAAAAAAGAGTGGGAAACATTTGAAACCAATGCAAACGCCGTAGTTGAAAAAGGCAATAAAGCTGCCGGCGTACGCGCTCGCAAAGCCAGCTTGGAATTGGAGTCTCTTTTCAAAGAATTCCGCAAAGCATCTATCGAAGCCGGCAAAAAATAATGTATCATTCATTTTTTCTAACCTCAAAATTAAAAACTTCGCCAATAGCATGAATTGGTGAAGTTTTTTTTCTCATATCATGAAACTAACTGACGAATGGTTCACCGCCATTGCCGAAAGCGAAACCGGCAACCGCACCATATTCATATCGGGACGATGCCACATCGACGAATTCAGAGAGTCGGGCAAATTCCCGTTCCGCGCAGAAATAACGTGGAACTACCACCCCGACCTCAACGGGATGCCCGACGAGAGCAGCGCCCAACTGATGGAAGAGGCTCTTACCGCCCTCAAAAAAGCGATGGAAAAGGACAAGCTCGCCATCCTCACCGGCATATACACCGGCGACAGCGAGCGAAACATGATTTTCTATACGCGCAACATCACGGCTTTCGGCAACAGACTCAACGAAGCCCTTGCGACATTCGAGCAACTCCCCATAACCATCTATACGGAAAATGACTCCGAATGGAACGAATATGCCGAAATGCAGGAACTCAACCCGGGAGACGACGAAGATGACGAAGAGTTATTGTAACAGCAATTAGAGAAACGGCACGCAATCAACCACATAGAGAATACGATCCAATATTTAACTGTTTCTACACAGATTATTTTTGCTAAATTCACCCCGATAGGATAATTTTGCGCTCAAAATCGCTCCTATTGATCTATTGATTATGGATAACATGCAAATAAAAATTGCGGCCGAAACCAATATAGGGTTACGCCGCAACAACAACGAAGACCGTTTTGCCATCTGCCCCTCACTGGCAGCTGCCCAATGGAACGGCACTTGCGCAGAGACATCTCTCCCCGACAGAACCGACGGCGCCATGATTGTCATGGCCGACGGCATGGGCGACATGAATGCCGGTGAAGTAGCTGCCGACATTACCATACAAACATTTATCAAATACTTCTCACCGGGATATATGGACCCCTCGGTTGTCGAAAGCGACGACAACGGCCTGCAATATCTCAAAGTCGTAAGCGGCACTGCCGACCGTCGCATAAAACAGCGTGTCTATGAAGACCCCACAACATGGGGCATGGGTACGACACTCGTTGCAGCATGGATATACGATAAGAAAGCCCATATCGCCTGGTGCGGCGACAGCCGGGCCTACCTTTACAATCCGCAGATGGGCCTCAAACAACTCACCCGCGACCACCTATACATACAGGAGCTGTTGGATGCGGGACGTATCGACGCTCTCCACGCAGCCATGCACCCGGGTCGTAAGCGCATCACACGCTACCTGGGCGACGACCGCCAGAACGTGCGCCCCGACACTACATTGCTGCCCTTGGCTACCGGCGACACGCTCATGTTGTGTACCGACGGACTCACCGAGCTTCTCGATGACAACTCTATTGCGCAACTTCTGCTGCAATATGATGCGAAGCCCGGCGAAGCCTGCTCGGCCCTTATCAAGGCGGCCATAGAGGCTGGCGGCAATGACAATATCACCGTAGCCATATTGCATGTAGAGAAGGGCGGCATCGAGAACGCTTCGCGCGAAAATACCGAGCACGCGCCCTTCTTCGGATAACCGGCGCACACTCGTCCCCGAGATTGACACCCCCACATAAAGAGGCAATACCCCTTCATGCAGAGCCCCCCGACAGGACTTCCTGCCGGGGGGCTTCTCTATACATTATATTATTCTCTCAGGCCGCACTCATACCGCGGCGCTGCACAGCCACTACTTCGCAACACGCTTTGCCAGGTAGATGATGACAGGGAAGTGGTCGCTATATCCGTTCAGGTAACGGCCCTGCGCATGCGTACGGAGCGGATAACCTTTGTATTTGCCGGTTTGCTGGCACAGGAAATCCTTGTTGAAAACCTCGCTCTTAAAATATTTCAATGTCGAGCGGTCTTTCCCGACGAGGTTGGCCGAGAGTATCATTTGGTCAAACAGGTTCCATGCTCCGTTATAGGCCAAAGTGCCGATACCCCGGTCATAGAGTTCCCACATAGCGTTAAAGTAGCCACCGGGTTTCAACTTCTCTTTACTCTTCACAGCCCCCAAGACTTTGCTTACACTCTTGTTATAGGGGTCGTCGTTGAGGTCGCCCATGATAATCACTTTCGAGTCGGGGTCGGCAGCCAGAACCGAGTCGGCCAAATGGCGCGTGAGGGCAGCCGCCTCTTCACGACGCGGACTCGAAGCCACTTCTCCACCCCAGCGCGACGGCCAGTGGTTGACAATAAAATGCACCCTTTCGCCGGCCAACCGGCCGCTTACCAACAGCTGGTCGCGAGTAAGGTCGTCGGGCGCACACTTCATGTGCAAGCGGGCGCTGATAGCGGTATCTACCTCAAACTGATTCTTGTCATAAATCAAAGCCACATCTACACCGCGACGGTCGGGGCTGTCGAAGTGTACAATGCCGTAATTACGTCCGGCCAGCGCATCGGCAGCTATCAGGTCTTCCAATACGCCCCGGTTTTCTATCTCGCTCACGCCTATCACGGCAGGACCTTGCGGACAGAACTTGTCGGTAGCAAGTTTACTCAGCACATAGGCCAGATTATTTACCTTATTACGATATTTGAGTGCGCCCCAACGATAGGTACCCGTAGGCGTAAACTCTTCGTCAAGAACGTCCGGCTGGTCAATGGTATCGAAAAGGTTTTCCATGTTATAAAACGCTACCGAATAGACAGCGACCTTGCCCTGTGAATAAGCGACCGCCGTGATAGCGAAACTCAACAAAACGAATAATGCAAATTTCTTCATATATCCTCTATTTACAATATATAATATAATATTCCATTTTTTCACGGCGTAAATATAATATATTCCACCCAATAACTTGTCTCATCTGTATGAAAACTTTTTTCGGGCTATATAAAAGCACAAAAGGGGTGCCTGCATCCCCATATCTGCCCATGCGGGGCGCATTATTTCCCGGCAGGTCATATTTTTCATAGCAATGAAATAGGATAATAGGAAAACTTTTCTTTAATTTGCAGACTTTACTATTTTTTTAACCCCCTACCCGGCAACGTCGGGGGTTACAAGGGCGCAAAGCCCTGACAAAAAGATATATGGAAACACTATGTAAATATTATAAAACAATACAATCTGATCATTTCAAAAATTAAACCTTTACTTATGAAGCGAATTTTTTGGATAACAATGCTACTCACATTAGCTGCTTGCCTGCCGGCTGTTGCAGGCGTAGTGCGAGGCACTGTTGTCGATAATGAAACGAAAAGCCCCATTGCCGACGTACAAGTGTCGATTCCAAGCGATGGGAAGACTGTGAAAACAGGTTTCGACGGACAATTCGAGTTACAGAACGTAACCGAAGGCCAAACCAACATTACATTCTCAAAAAACGGATTCGAGCCGCAGGCCTTCGCCATCACGGTTGTGTCCACACCGCTGGTTATCAACACCGAGATGCAACGCAAAATCGTCATCGACGAGATGAGCGCCGAGGACAATGCCCTCCTTTTTGACGAGGCAATGCTCGAAGACGAAGGTGCCGTCGCAAGCCAATCGGTAGCCTACCTCACCTCCTCCTCAGACGACCCCTACCTGAGTGCCACGAGCTACACATTCAGCCCCATGCGCTTCTCTCTGAGAGGATACGACCAGCGCGACCACGCCACCTCTATCAACGGTATAGACTTCACCGACAGTGAGCGCGGCAGATTCAACTATTCCGGTATAGGCGGTCTCAACAACGCCACCCGCAACAAAGACGTCGTTAACGGCCTCGACATGACGGGCTATTCATTCGGTTCTCTCACCGGTGCCACCAACATCAACACTTATGCAGCCGAATATGCAGCCGGAGCTCATGTAGGCCTCTCTTATACCAACCGCTCCTACATGCTGCGCGGACAAGCCACTTACGCCACAGGTCTTATGGACAACGGATGGGCCTTTACCGGTTCTCTCGTATACCGCTGGGCCGAAAAAGGGCGTAACGAAGGAACATCATACAACTCCTTTGGCTACTTCTTTGCCGCACAGAAGATATTCGGCGACCACAGCATCGCCATCACCACATGGGGAGCTCCTACCGAGCGCGGACAATCGAGCGCCTCTACACAAGAGGTTTACGACTACCGCGGCATATACTACAACTCCTACTGGGGCTACCAGGACGGCAAGGTACGCAACTCGCGCATCGTACAAAGCTACGACCCCACCGTCATTGTCAACTACGATTGGAAAATCAACGACCGCAGCAACCTCAAAATAGGTGCCGCATACCACTACAACAAGTATAGCAACAGCGCGCTCGCATTCTACAATGCTCCCGACCCGCGCCCCGACTACTACCGCAACCTGCCGAGCTTCCAATATACCAACCTCAACGTTAACGGCCCCGGCGATGTAAACAACCCATTCTACAACGATGTAAATACCGACCTCTACAATTCATTGCGCAATGAATGGATAAACAACAATACCGACATCACCCAAATCAACTGGGCTTCCCTCTACCAAGCCAACTACTTGAACAATGCGGCCAACCCCAATGCCAGCGCCCACTATATTTTGGAGCGCCGCCACAACGACCTCATGGAGTCGGCCCTCAACGCCCTATACACCAACAAAATCAACGACAAGCTGCTGTTACACGCCGGCGTGTCGGGTAAATACGGCAAAGGCATGCACTACAAGACGGTCGACGACTTGCTGGGCGGTAATCAATGGATAGACATCGACCAGTTTGCCGAGCGCGATTTCAGCAACAACGCCATCATCATACAAAACGACCTCGACAACCCCAACCGCGCGGTGCGCGAAGGTGATGTTTTCGGTTACAACTACAACCTGCATGTTGTAAAGGCATCGGCATTCATCGATAATTATTGGAATACCCGCCACTTCGATATTTACTATGCTTTGGCACTCAATTACACGCAATTCCAACGCGAAGGTCTTATGCGTAACGGTCGTGCCGAGGTGATAGGCGAGCAGTCGAAAGGCTTCGGCAAACTCACCTACTTCCTCGACCCGGCATTCAAAGCCGGTCTCACATGGAAAGCCGATGCCCACAACCGTGTAATAGTGAACGGACTTATCGAGAGCCGCGCTCCGCTGCCTTCGTACAGCTACGTAGCACCCCGTGTAAAAGACAGACAGCTCCCGGGGCTTGCCTCTGAGAAGGTACTCTCTTACGACCTCAACTGGATATTCAACTACTCACGCATCCAAGGTCGCCTCACCCTCTTCCAAACGCACATGCAAGACGGTACCGAAAGCACAGGTTACTACAATGACGAGTTCCACACCTACGTCAATCATACGCTGAGCGGTGTAGACCGTGTATTCCGCGGCGTAGAGCTGGGTCTCGACATAGACCTCATCTACGGCTTCTCACTGCAACTGGCAGGTACCTACGGCGACTATCGCTACACCGACAATGCCATAGGCGTAATGAGTGCCGAGAACGGATGTAACGTATTTACCGGCGAAATTCCCACCGACCTCACCCAGAGTACCGATGTGATAGAGACCGTATATACCAAAGACCTTATGGTAAGCAACGGCCCGCAACTCGCCGTAAGTGCAACACTCAGCTATTTCCATCCCCAGATGTGGTTTGCCGACGTTACACTCTCGTACTTCGACAAAAACTACCTCGACTTCTCACCCTCGCGTTTCACCGAAATGAATGTCAAAGGCGGTTACTACCCCAATAAAGACGGACAATTGCAATACTACGCAGGTTATACCGAGGAGCAAAAAGCCCTTTTAGGTACCCAAGAGCGCCTCAAAGGCGGCTTCCTGCTCGATGCTTCGGTAGGTAAAGTCATCTACTTCAACAACCGCAAGCAACAGCTCAACATCAACCTCAGCCTCAACAACCTGCTCAACAACACCGACCTCGTTACAGGCGGTTACCAACAAGCTCGTCTGAGCCGCAACACCCGTAGTGCAGTAAAAGCGATACAGACAGTCGACAAGTTCCCCAACCGCTACTACTACGCATGGGGCTTCAACATGTTCCTCAACGTCGCTCTAAAATTCTAAACCATATATAACCCAATAAAAGCATATACAATTATGAAATACAATAAATATACATGGGCACTGCTGGCAACACTCGGCTTTACGATGGCCGGTTGCGCCAAGTTCGACCCCATACCTGCCGACCAACTTATCGTCGGCGAGGATGCGGCATGGAGCGAGACGATGTCTATTGCCGACTTCAAGCAAACATTCGACCTCAAAGACTCGGTCTTCTCTATCAACTACATCGATACCGAGAGCGAAGTCATCATCAAAGGTCGCGTTACCTCTACCGACGTTGCCGGCAACATATACAAATATATGGTCATACAAGACACGCAGACGGGCGAAGCTCTCAAAGTGAGCGTCGATGCCGGCAGCCTGTCGGGAACCTTCCCGCTGGGACAGGTCGTTGCCATCAAATGTAAGGGGCTTGTCCTGGGCCGCTATGCCGACATGGTACAATTGGGCATAGAGACCTTCAATACCAATTACAGCCGTATCGAGCCCGGACGTATTCCCTACCCCTACTTCGACGCCCGCGTACAATGTATAGGGACCCCCGACACTACTGCCATCATCGTGCAAGAGATTACCATCCCCGAGTTGCTGGCTTGCGACTCTACCATGTACGGCCGTCTTGTCAGAATCAAAGACGTGCATTTTACCGGTTTGGGTGACGGCGGAGAACGCCTCAGCGATGCCGACAAAATCTTCGCGCCCTCTACCTTCAACGGTACATACAACGTAGGTTACCCGCAAGCCCGCCAAATCGCCGATGCCGACGGCAACGTCGCCTACATCTCGTCGAGCGAATATGCCCGCTTTGCCGACCTCCGCATACCCGATGAAGACCAATGGGGTGATGTTGTAGCACTCGTAAGCTGGTACAAAAACTCGCCTACTACCGAGGGTGAGATACAGCTCACCATACGCACGCTCAACGATTTGGAGGGATTCGAGACGGGCAGCGCACCTACCCCCACTCCCGCCATTTTCAGCGAGACATTCCTCAACGGAACATTGGGCGAATTCACTACATACAACGTTACCGGCACGCAAGAGTGGAGAGCCGACAGCCAATACGGCGCCACCATATCGGGCTTCCAAAACGGTAGCAGCCACGCCAACGAAGACTGGCTCATCTCGCCGGCCATCGACCTCTCGTCGTGCGAAAAGGCAGCCATCTCTTTCGAACACGCCATCAACAAAGGCGATGTGGCCAACCTCAAAACCAACCACACCCTGTGGATAAGCGACAACTACACCGAAGGAGACCCCAACAATGCCGACTGGACACAAGTAACCATTGCCACCTACCCTGACGGAACAAGCTGGAACTATGTATCATCGGGACAATGCAGCATTCCCTCGCAATACCTGAAAGCCGGCGTACGCTTTGCCTTCAAATATCTGTGCAGCGACACCGAGTCGGCTACATGGGAAATGAAAAATCTTACTGTAAAATAATCGTTGAAAAATAAAAAATTATGAAGAAATTATCATTTATCGGCTTAGCAGCCATGACTATTCTCTTCGGAGCTTGCACCAACTCCGAGCCGTTCGACCCCAATGGCGGCGGTAGTAACACCGACTATACACAACCGGCCGGACAGGGTACCGAGAGCGACCCCTATAACGTATCGGCAGCCCTCGTCCACAATATGGACAGCTCAGAGGTATGGGTAAAGGGTTACATCGTAGGCCAAGTTGCCGGTGCCGACCTTCGTGCCGATGCCCAATTCGGTCCTGAATTTACAGGTGCCGTTTATGATGACGGCGGTGTTGCCAAACAAGGTACCAACCTCCTTATCGCCGCCAAAGCCGACGAGACATCAACATCGGCCTGCCTCGTAGTGCAACTCTCTGCCGGCCAAATACGCGACGTACTCAACCTCGTGGAGAATCCTACCAATGACGGCAAAGAGGTGATGATAAAGGGACAACTCATCAAATACTTCGGCGCTGCCGGTCTCAAAAACACCACAGCTGCCAAATTCGAAGGCCAAGACTTGGGCGAGACCTCGCAACCCTCGGGCACTCCGCAAGGCGACGGTACACAAAACAATCCTTACAACATTGCCGGAGCTGCCGCCCAAAATAACAGCGGTGCCTTTGCATGGGTGAAGGGTTACATCGTAGGCCAGGTAGCCGGCAGCAGCCTCAATGAGGATGCTGAGTTCGAGGCCCCCTTCAACGGTCAAACCTACGACGACGGAACGGTTGCCGAGCAAGGTACCAACCTGCTCATCGCCGACAGCCCCAGCGAAACCAACACAAGCAATTGCATCGTCGTACAACTTCCCTATGGCGACTTGCGTACGGCCCTCAACCTCGTCAACAATCCTTCTAACGACGGCATGGAGGTAACTATCTACGGCTCGTTGGTAAAATACTTCGGTGCCAACGGTCTGAAAGAGTGCTCTTGCGCCATCTTCAACGGCCAAACCATCGGTACACTGCCGGGCGAACCCGTCAACCCGGGTGACCTGCAAGGTGACGGCTCCAAGACCAATCCCTACACGGCTGCCGACGTAGTAACGTTGAACAGCAACGGTGCCAGCGGTTGGGTGAAAGCCTTCATCGTAGGCCAAATCGCCGGTAAGAGCATCAGCGAAAATGCCGAATTCAACGCTCCGTTTACCATTCCCGACGGCTCGCAACGCGGTACCAACCTGCTTATCGCTGCCGATGCCAACGAGACCAACACCGATAACTGCATCGCCGTACAGCTGCCCGGCAACGCTGTAAGAGACGGCATCAACCTGCCCGAACACCCCGAAATGGATGGCAAAGAGGTAATGCTCTATGGCTCGATTGAGGAATACTTCGGCACACACGGCGTGAAGAACGTAACTTGCGCTATCGTCGATGGCGTTACCTACGGTACCGACCCGGGTGAAGGCGGTGGTGACACTCCCACAGGCAATGTAGTATTCAGCGAGACATTCCTCAACGGCTCATTGGGCGACTTCACCGCTTACAGCGTAGTGGGCGAGCAAGTATGGGGCATCGACACTCGTTACGGAGCCAAGATGTCGGGCTATGTAGAGGGCACCAACTATCCCAACGAAGACTGGCTCATCTCGCCGGCCATCGACCTCTCGGGCAAAGCCTCGGCTACCATCGTATTTGAGCACGCCATCAACTATGCCGATATGGCCAACCTCACCAACAACCACACCTTGTGGGTGAGCGACAACTACAACAGCGGCGACCCCAGCACAGCTACATGGACACAAGTAACCATTGCCAGCTATGCCAGCGGTAACAGCTGGACGTTCTCTCCCTCGGGCGACTGTGTCGTTCCCTCGCAATATCTCAAAGCAGGCGTACGCCTCGCCTTCAAATATATGTGCGACGACACCGCTTCTTCGACATGGGAGATAAAGAATCTCAACGTCTACGCCGAATAAAATCATCGACTACACGGTAATAAAAGGGCTTGCCTCACAGAGGCAAGCCCTTTTGCTTTCCAGGCACGACACGCCCCTGCGCCTACACAAGAGAAAATTACATCCGCGCGGCTATAATTGCGCCATACTTGAAATAAATTATGTAACTTCGTACAGTAAACGCATCATCCCATGATAGACCCCGCTACCATAGAACGCATAATGGAGGCTGCCAACATCTACGAAGTCGTATCGGACTTCGTGACGTTACGCCGCCGAGGTGCCAACTATGTGGGTTTGTGCCCGTTCCATGAGGAGAAGACCCCCTCTTTCTCGGTCTCTCCGGCACGGGGTATATGCAAATGTTTCAGTTGCGGCAAAGGGGGGAATGTCGTACACTTCATTATGGAGCACGAGCAAGTCTCCTACTACGAGGCTTTGCGCTATCTGGCCCGGAAATACAACATAGAGATACACGAACGGGAACTCACCGACGAAGAGAAACAGCGCAAAAGCGACCGTGAAAGCATGCTTATTGTCAATGAGTTTGCACAAAAGTTCTTCGCCGACACCCTGTTCGACACGCCCGAGGGGCGGGCCATCGGCATGGGATACTTCCGCGAGCGGGGATTCGGAGAAGATATCATTCACAAATTCGGGCTCGGATTCTCGCCCGAGAAGCGTGATGCGCTCGCCTCGGAAGCTATCTCAAAAGGATACAAAAGAGAGTTTCTCGTAAAGACCGGGCTCTGCATAGAGGGACAGAACGGCAGCCTCTACGACCGCTTCAAAGGGCGCGTCATATTTCCCGTATACAGCCTGTCGGGAAAAGTCATAGCCTTCGGGGGACGGGTACTCAAAAAAGACGACAAGACCGCCAAATATGTCAACTCGCCCGAGTCGGAGGTGTACCACAAAAGCGATGTGCTATACGGCATATTCCAAGCCAAGCAGGCCATCGTACGCAACGACTGTTGCTACCTCGTGGAGGGCTACACCGACGTACTCTCCATGCACCAGGCCGGCATAGAGAATGTAGTAGCATCATCGGGTACATCGCTCACGCCGGGGCAGATACGCCTCATACACCGCTTCACCAATAACATCACGGTTCTATACGACGGCGATGCAGCAGGTATAAAGGCCTCGATACGAGGCATAGACCTCATCTTGCGCGAAGGGCTCAACATCAAAGTCGTGCTGCTGCCCGACGGCGACGACCCCGACTCGTTTGCCAAGAAACAGAGCGCATCTGACTTTACGGCATACATAAAAAGTCACGAAACCGACTTTATCCGCTTCAAGACACAGCTGCTGCTCGAAGCGGCCGGCAACGACCCCATCAAACGGGCATCGCTCATAAGCGACATCGTGCGCTCCATTGCCATCATACACGATACGATACTTCGCTCGGTCTACGTACAGGAGTGTGCCCGGCTGCTCGAAGCCGATGAGAAGATGCTCATGCGCGAGGTAAACAAAATCATACGGAACACCCGCGAGCAAGAGCTCAACAAAAAGCCGGTGCCATACCCCGACTCCCGGCCACAACAGCAACAACGCACCTCCCCCGTTCCCGAGATGCCTGCGACACAAGAAAATAGCACGGCCGATGACGCGGACTCCCATGTGCCATCTGCCGGCGAGCCCGAGCCCGCGCCGGTAATACACGACACCGGCATAACGGCAAACGTCACCCAGAAGAAAGAGAACAAGAACAGGCTTATCACCAAATGCGAACGCGAACTCATACGCTACATCGCCCGGTATGGCTTCGCTACCCTACCTTGCTATAACGAGGAGACCAAAAGTTACGATCCGCGCAGCGTGATAGAGTATATCACGAGCGAACTGGCAACAGACAACATCGCATTTTCGCACCCGCTCTACGCACGCATGTATGACGAGGCTCGCCAAATATCTCCCCAAGCGGCCGCCGAATATGGTGAACTACGCCTTGCACAACGCATAGATGCTCTACAAGAAGAGCGGCAGCAACAACTGGCGGCTCTCACACAGCCCGATGAGAAACTTTTGGCCCTCATCGACGAGCGTTTCCACAACTCGTGCAACGCCATACGCTACGAGGCCGAAGCCTCATACATAGGCCACCATTTTGTCAACAGCCCCGACAACGAAATCAGCCTCCAAGCGGCCGATATGATAAGCGACCGCCACCAGCTGAGCAAGATACACACCAAATTTCAGGTGGTATCGCGCGAAATAGATACCCTTGGCGACCTGGTTCCCCGCGCCATTTTCGAGTTGAAAGATGCCATCGTAGTACGCCGTATCGACGACTTGCGCAACGAGCTGCGCAACCTGTCACCGACAGATACCAAAGAGATTACCCACACGATGGAAGAGATAGCCCAATACATGGAGGTGCGCAAGGAACTCGCCCGCTACCTGGGAGAACGCATCGTATCGCCCAAAGGGTGAGACATTAGAATCGTACCTACCCCTTATTCCTCCCGCACAGAATTATAAAAGGGTTCCCGATAGATTTCGCGAAACTTTCATACCGCTTCGGCCCCTACGACCGATATATTTTGTTACTTTTGTATCGCAATAAACCCTTTACAGCAAGAATTGCTATCTTAAATAATAAAATATCTATCTTTTTATGTATTATCTCGAAGCTAACAACATTGTCAAACAATACGCCTCGCACAGGGCGCTCGACGATGTGACCGTTCACGTTCCCGAGAATTGTATCTACGGACTGTTAGGCCCGAACGGTGCAGGAAAAACCACACTTATCCGCATTATCAACCACATCACAGGCCCCGACAGCGGAGAGATTATCCTCAACGGAAGGCCTTCTGTACCATCGGACGTAGAGAACATAGGCTATCTGCCCGAAGAACGCGGGCTATACAAGAAAATGAAAGTGGGCGAGCAACTCATGTACCTCGCACGTCTCAAAGGGCTTTCGCGCACCGACGCACAAACCCGCATCAGAGCGTGGTTGAAGAAATTTGAGATTACCGACTGGGAGAAGAAAAAAGTAGAGGAGCTCTCAAAAGGCATGCAACAAAAGATACAGTTTATCGCCACCGTGATTCACCGCCCCCGGCTACTCATCTTCGATGAACCTTTCAGCGGATTTGACCCCGTGAATGCCAACCTCCTCAAAAATGAAATCCTCGAACTGCGAAAAGAGGGTGCAACCATCATCTTCTCTACCCACAACATGAGTTCTGTCGAGGAGATTTGCGACGAAATCACCCTCATCAACCGCTCGCACGCCGTATTGCAGGGCAAGATAGGAGAGATTCGCGAGAGCCACAAGAAACATCTCTTCAAAGTCTCCTATACACAGGGGGCGCCACTTGCCGACACACCCCTGTACGACATCGTGGAAATCACCGGCGAAACGACAGCCGTAGTACGCAAACGCGACAAAGCCACTACCAATAATGAGCTGATACACGCGCTGATGCAGCACTGCGAGCTGACCATGTTTGAAGAAATACTGCCCACGATGAACGAAATCTTTATAGAGACCGTGGGAGAAACCAACCATACCGACTTGCTGTCATAATAGCTTAAAACCCAGAAACCATGAGTAAAATTCCCTTGATTATAGAAAGCGAATACAAGACTCGCGTACAGAAGAAGTCATTTATCGTCATGACCATTTTGTCGCCTGTACTCCTTGTACTGATATGCTGCATACCCATCCTTATACAGGTATTCAATACCGCCGATGTGAGAAACGTCACTGTGGTAGACCAGACAGGGCTATACCGAAATGTCTTTGAAAACACCGACGAATATACCTTCTCTTACTTAGACTCCCCCACCACTACCGAGCAGATGCGCAACGATGCCCAGCCCTATGCCTACGTCGTCATTACCGGGAACCTGCTCAATAACCCGTCGGCCTTGGCGATATACTCGCACAAGCAAACGACAACAGGATTCGAGTCGCATATACGCACCTGCATGGAAGAGTACCTGCGGGAGCAGAAACTTGCCTCTTTCGATATACCCAATCTGCAAGAAATCATCGACGAGAGCAACATTACGCTCAATATCACCTCCATCCGCTTCGATGAGGAGGGCGACACACAAACCTCGGCCGATTTCGCCTCATTCATAGGTATGGCGTCGACGTTGATTATATACATTTTCCTCTTCATGTACGGCGGCATGGTGATGGCCAGTGTCATGCAAGAGAAGACCAACCGCATCGTAGAGGTAATGGTATCATCGGTAAAACCCTTCGACCTCATGCTGGGCAAGATTATCAGCGTAGGACTGGTAGGACTCACACAGATAGCCATTTGGATACTGCTCATCTTCGGGCTGATGGTTGGTCTCGGTGCTGCCGTAGGCATACCGCTGCTTACGAGCGAGAGTGCATCAATCGCCCAGTCGCTCAATACCGCAGGTGCCATGACCGCCACCCCTGCCGTAAACCCCGAGATGGCCGAGATGATGCAAACCCTGTCGGGTATCAATTTCACCCAGATTATCGTTTGCCTTGTCCTCTACTTCATAGGCGGATATATACTCTATGCTTCGCTTTTCGCCGCCATAGGCTCGGCTGTCGACAATGACTCAGACACGAACCAGTTTATGATACCGGTCACCATCATCATCCTCTTTGCCTTCTACGTAGGTCTTTTCAGCGTCGAAAATCCCGACGGCGGCATGGCCTGGTGGTGCTCTATGATTCCCTTTACATCGCCCATCGTCATGATGGTGCGCATACCTTTCGGTGTGAGTATCTGGGAAATCATACTCTCTCTTGTCGTATTGTATGGCAGCGCTATCGCCATGACGTGGGTTGCCGGACGCATTTACCGCATCGGAATCCTTATGTACGGCAAGAAAGTATCGTACAAAGAACTATTCAAATGGATAAAATATAAAGCCTGATGCACCTCGCCAAGGAGGTGTCTGACCCGAACCTTATCGACACACCTCCTTGGCGAAGAGCATGGCTCTCGCCATGCAACACAGGCAACAATACCTCATATTACCATGAAAAGGAACATCATTGCACTCATCGGCCTTGCCGTCTTATGCTCCGTATGGCTTACAGCCTGCAAAAGCAAGCAACAGGCCTCCTCGTCGCTCACACCTTGGCTACAAGAGAGTGTGGCTACGCTCAACGAACGGTACAGCGTCATCACTCTCTACGAACTCGACGGCGAGAGTTACTATGCCGTGTTTTGCAGAGGTCCTCGCCAGTCGTTCGACATGAACCGCACCACGATTTACGATGCCGACGGCAACGTATACATGACTCTCGGCGGAATGAAGAAGAGAACCGGCCGTGAAGAGTATTTCTTCAACAACGCCATCGATAAAGGTGTCATTTGGAAATCGGACGTGGCACGACAGGAAGAGCAGGAGAAGGAAAAGAAATAGACTTGTTCCCCAGCGAGAAAAGAAAGGATGGCATCCCCGGCCTGAAAGCCAGAGATGCCATCCTTTTTATCATTTCACAGAGAGGCTACGCGCCATTACTTGCGGCCGGCGGTTCTTCACGCTCGGTATCGACCGATGTAAGATACGGGTCTTGCAAATTTACCGGCTCGTCGTCGGGAACGGCAAAGATATTTGCAGCGTCATTGTTGGCCTTCGGCTTGCGCGAGCGGAATACCATCGAGTCGGCAAGCAGAAAGTTGAGGACTCCCGATATGACCAGCGCGGCAAGGTTGCACACTACCACATTCCACTTGAACGTAATGACAAACACCTGCAAGAACAACAGCTTGACCAGAAAGCCTGCCACCGACGAAAGGTTGAAAATCACAAAACGCGACCAGAATGTACGCTTGCTGCGCTTCTCTATGCGTGTGCGCCATATCCAAAAGTACGAGCAGATATAGTTGCTCATCACCGCAAACTCAAAAGAGATGATGGGAGACACCACATTGCGTCCGAAATACGTATCGCTAAGGATAAAGGTGGAACATATCCACAACACAAGCGTATCGACGCCTGTACCGAGCAGACGGCTCAGCACAAACTCTATATAGGTACGCACCAACCTTACCGACAGTTTTCGTCCCATTCTCTACTTATCCTGCGGATTATACGGCTTCAACGGGTCTTGTGCCGAGAGGATGCGGCGGTCTTTGAGGAATTGACTGAATTGCATTACAAAGAGTATCACGGCAATGGCAACGCCGGCAATATCGAATACGCCGTACTCTACATTCGTCCCGAGACACTCGCAGCTCATGCGTATGCCTACCCAAGGCGTGTACATAACCACCGTATTGATGATAATGACTATCAACCGGAACTCGGTAGGGCCTAAGCTGCCATACGTAAGCCTAAACTCCCCTTTCAGTATGGTACACACATAAGTATAGATAGAGAGTACCAAATAGCCTGCCAATACCAACAGCGCAACATCCAATCTGAAAATTGGCGACAAACCTGCGCCTATGCACATAATGCTTATCGTAATGGCATCGAGCGTGTGATCTATAAAGAAACCGTACACCGGGCGTTGCGTATTGCGCACACGGGCCAACGTACCGTCGAGGCTATCGCCGTACCAATTTATGACCAAGCCCAAGGATGACAACCAAAGGTATCTGATGTCGAGATTTGCCAAAGCAAAACCCACCGCACATACAACGGCTCCCAAGACACCGATATACGTCAACACGTCCGATGTCATCCATCGCGGCTGCTTTCCTGCAAGCCAAACTAATGCCTTCTTCTCAAGAGCATTGAGAATAGAGGTTTGAATTCTGGTAGATGTCTCTTTTCCCATAACTATCTTCCATTTTTATCGTTTCTGTTTTTTTCCTTATTCTGACAAGGCTTAGACGCAGCCTTTTCCATTGATGTGTTTTTCTCCGCGTTGCGACACCCCGCATCAAGGCAATCGCCTTGCGGGGGGCTTTCTTACCGGGCAGGACGACTACTCGTCGCTCTCTCCCGTGAGGTCGAGCACCTCTTTGTCGCCGCTACGGTCTACATATTGACGGCGCAAAGGCGATGCGTGTATCTCATCATCGAATAGCCTGTTGCGGTAAATATCTATCGCCGTATATAGAGCTTTCCTGAACGACGCCTCAGAGGCTTTGCCCCGGCCGGCAATATCGTAAGCGGTGCCATGGTCGGGTGAGGTGCGTACATACGGAAGCCCTGCCGTAAAATTGACTCCCTCGTCCATCGCTATCGCCTTGAATGGAGCCAAGCCCTGGTCGTGATACATTGCCAACACGCCGTCGAAATGGCGGTAATGTTCTGTCCCGAAAAAGCCGTCGGCTGCATAGGGACCGAAACAGAGCCAGCCCTTTTGTTTGGCAGCTTCTATCGCAGGTATGATAACGGTCTGCTCTTCGTTCCCCAGGAGGCCGTTCTCACCGGCGTGAGGATTGAGCGACAACACGGCTATGCGCGGCTTCTCTATGCCAAAATCGCGGCATAACGAGGTCCTGAATACCTCCATCTTTTCGAGTATCAACTCTTGTGTCAGCGTGCGCGGCACTTCCGATACGGGGATATGCCCTGTCACAAGGGCAACGCGCAGATTGTCGGCCAGCAATATCATCAGCGACTTGCCTTCACCTCCCAAACGGTCGTCCAAGTACTCGGTATGACCGGCAAAAACGAAGTTCTCCGATTGTATGGTGTTTTTATTGATAGGAGCTGTCAGCAGCACGTCTATCAGGCCGGCACGCAGGTCGGCAGTAGCCCGCTCCAAGGCCATATAGGCTGCCTGACCGGCTTGTTCCGAAGGATGACCTATCTCTACCTTTACCTCCTCATCGATACAATTCACCAAATTGTTCTGCCCGTCGACGGCAGAATCGGCCTGTGTCACTATATTGAAGTTTACAGGGTCCATATCCAGTGCCTTTCGATGGTAGGCTGCTATCTTTGCCGAGCCGTACACCACGGGGGTGCATAGTTCTATGATTCGAGAATCTGAAAGTGTTTTCAGTATCACCTCATAGCCTACACCGTTGATGTCGCCTTGGGTAATACCGACCTTTATGATTTTGCTTTCACTCATTGCTATATGTTTTAAGAATGAAAACTTTTTTTATAAAGAAAGTTTTCATTCGAGTTTTCAAAGGTAATCCTTTTTATACAAATATCCTCAAAAAATGCCACCCTTTTTATCATCGACACACATTTAACCCTTTTTTGAGGACGTAGAGAGCATCCCGCACGCTGCATATATATCTTCGCCGCGCGATGCTCGTATCGTAGCCGTAACGCCCCTGCTGTTCAACCGGTCGCGGAAGCGCTCCATCACACTGGCCTCGGCCGGGTACAGGTCTACACCGGGGATGGCATGGAAACGTATGAGATTTACCCGACATGCCATGCCTCCCAGCAAACGCACAAGCGCATCGGCATGGGCAATGGTGTCGTTATAGCCTTTGAAAACGATATACTCGAACGACAACCGGCGCTGGCGGGTCCAGTCATAGCCGCGCAAGAATGCCAGCAGCTCGCGTATGGGGAACGACTTCTCCACGGGCATCACCTCGGCCCGCTGCTCGGGCGAAGGGGCGTGCAGGCTCACGGCCAAGTGACAGTTGCACTCATCGAGGAAGCGGCGCAGTCCGGGCTTGTAACCTATTGTCGATACCGTGATGCGATGGGGGCTCCACCCCAAGCCCCACGGCTCGGTAAGAATGCGTATCGACTGCAACAGGGCCTCTACGTTATCCAACGGCTCTCCCATACCCATAAATACGATATTTGTCAGCTTTTCGCTCTCGGGTACCGACAGGATTTGGTTGATAATTTCATGTGCGGTGAGGTTGCGTGTGTAGCCTTGCTTGCCCGTCATGCAGAAATAACAATTCATTTTACAGCCTACCTGCGACGAGACGCACAAGGTAGCCCGCTCATGATCGGGGATATAAACCGACTCTACGCCCGATGTTGTTCCGGCGGGGAAGAGGTATTTGACGGTACCGTCAACCGACCTCATCGCCTCGCACGGGGCGTAATATCCCACATCGTACTTCTCCGACAACAAGGCGCGATGTTGCTTGGAGAGGTCTGTCATGGATGCAATATCCTTCACGCGACGCGTATAAAGCCATCGCGCCATTTGCTTGGCCGCAAAGGGCGGCATACCCATTTGTTGTGCCACTTCGTGTAACTCTTCAAGGGTTTTCCCCGCCAAATGCTCTTTCACTATATTTTCCATATTTCTGCTGTTTGCAACCCTCCTTCTGCCTGACAGGTAGATGCCCTCGCATGGGTGTACGGCTCTACCCGGCATGGGGCGATACAAAAAATGCAAGCCACATACTTGCTGTGACTTACATCCTGAAAATTCAGTCGGGGTGAGAAGACTCGAACTTCCGACCTCCACGTCCCGAACGTGGCGCGCTAACCAACTGTGCTACACCCCGCATTAGTTTAGCGGCACAAAGGTACAATAAAGTTTCCGAAATACAATAGGCAGAGCCGATTTTTTCTTTCAAAAGAATTTTTATCCCTCCCGGCTCCCGCCTTGGGGGCCTGCGCCCACATTGGTGCAAGGGTTACACCTTATTACCATGCCCAAGAACTTCTACGCCGTTTCATACGACACACCGGGCTTAGGGATAGCACCCCATACAAAGGAGGGCTGTAACCTCTCAGTCACAGCCCTCACAATTATAGCGGGATAGGATGGGAATTACTCTTCTCCTTTCTCCAATTTCTCTTTCAATGCAGCAAGAGCGTCTATGTCGCCCAGAGTGGTCTTCTCTACCGTAGGCATCGAAGTTGTTTCTTCGGCAGCTTTCGACTTCTTGGTTGCACGTTGTTTGGTGTTCTCCTTGCGGGTTTCGGCCTTGGCTTCATCTTCAAAGATGCGGCTATGCGACAAGATAATGCGCTTAGCTTCTTTGTTGAACTCTATTACCTTGAAGTCGAGAACCTCGCCTACCTGAGCTTGCGAGCCATCTTGTTTTACGAGATGTTTCGGTGTTGCGAAACCTTCTACGAAATAGGGTTTCAGCAAAATAACGGCACCGCGGTCGTGCATCTCCTCGATAGTTCCTTCGTGGATAGAATCTACTTTGAAAATCTCTTCGAACTTATCCCAGGGATTCTCTTCGAGTTGCTTGTGACCCAAGCTGAGACGACGGTTTTCTTTGTCTATCTCCAACACTTGTACCTCTATGGTTGCACCAATTTGGGTAAACTCCGAGGGGTGTTTGATTTTCTTCGTCCACGAAAGGTCTGATATGTGGATGAGACCATCTACGCCTTCCTCTATTTCAACGAATACGCCGAAGTTTGTGAAGTTACGTACTTTGGCCGTATGACGCGAACCGACAGCATATTTCGTCTCGATATTTTGCCAGGGGTCTTCTTTGAGTTGCTTGATACCAAGCGACATCTTGCGCTCTGCACGGTCGAGTGTCAAAATCACAGCCTCTACCTCATCGCCAACTTTCATGAAGTCTTGTGCGCTGCGCAGGTGTTGCGACCATGACATTTCTGATACGTGTATCAAGCCTTCTACACCAGGGAGAATCTCTATAAATGCACCGTAATCGGCCATAACCACTACTTTGCCTTTTACTTTGTCACCCACTTTCAGGTCGGCAGGCAGAGCATCCCACGGATGGGGTTGCAGCTGTTTCAAGCCGAGGGCGATACGTTTCTTCTCCTCATCATAGTCGAGTACTACGACGTTTATCTTTTGGTCGAGGGCAACTACCTCTTCGGGGTGATTTACGCGACCCCAAGACAAGTCTGTGATGTGGATGAGACCGTCTATGCCGCCCAAGTCTACGAATACGCCGTAAGAAGTGATATTCTTCACCGTACCTGCCAATACAGAACCTTTTTGCAAGCTGGCGATAATCTCCTTCTTTTGTTGCTCTATCTCGGCCTCGATCAGTGCTTTGTGCGACACAACGACGTTGCGGTATTCTTGATTGATTTTCACAACCTTGAATTCCATCGTCTTGCCTACCAATATATCATAGTCACGGATAGGTTTCACGTCAATTTGCGAACCGGGTAAGAATGCCTCTGTGCCACCAAACACATCTACAATCATACCACCTTTCGTACGGCATTTGATATAGCCCGTGATTACTTCATCATTGGCAAACGCTTGGTTTACGCGCTCCCAAGAATGTGCTGCACGTGCTTTTTTGTGCGACAGAACGAGCTGTCCTTTGCTGTTCTCCGGCGACTCTACGTATACTTCTACTTTGTCGCCCACTTTCAAATCGGGGTTGTAACGGAACTCGCTGATAGGAATGATACCGTCCGATTTGTAACCGATGTTTACCACCGCCTCGCGTTTGTTCATAGAGATGATGGTACCCTCTTGCACCTCTTTTTCTTTTACTGTGTTGAGGGTTTGGCTGTAAGCTGCTTCAAGATCTTCACGGCTTTTTTCGCCAGCAACTTCACCTTTTTCAAAGGCATCCCAGTCGAAATTCTCTACCGGGCTTTGCATTTCTTCACTCATGTTTTTAATTAATAATTAGGGTTTTGTGATTAATAAGTTAGACATTATGTGGTCTTAAAATCGCGGCAAAGTTACACATTTTTTATTTCTACGCAAAAAATATCCTCTATTTCATTCAAAAACCTTGTTTTCAGCCTTATAACTACGACAAACGGGGCTCTACGCCTCATTCTTCCACACAAAATATCTTAGCGCTATACTTCACCGGCATTATGGCTTTTAACAAAACCGAGAAAAGGAAACAGTTATGTTTTATTGATAAATATTCGTATTTATTATGATACAAACAAGCTGATATTTCATTGCTGTATATACCTTTGCATAAACAACTAACTAAGCCGCAAGGCTGGTCGTTGTTTCAAAAAACACTTTTTCTATTACTCACACTAAATTATTACAACATGAGAAAATGGATTCTTCCGGCTATCGTCGTAACGCTTATGACAAACGCCGCATGGGCACAGGAAAACACAACCGCATCTAAAGGTGACTTCGGCACTGAAATTTCATTCAACCCCTTCGACCAGAATGGCAACACATTCAGCCTCGATGCTCTGAAACTCCGCTACTTCATCACCGACCACGATGCCGTTAGGCTCTCTTTGGGTTTCGGCATCACCAAAGAGACAGTCAAAGATGAGGATACACCGGATGATTATGTAAACACTATTTCGGGCGATTTCAGTATCGACTTAGGCTACGAACGCCACTTCAAAGTAGCCAAACGTCTCTCACTTTATGCCGGCGGCGAAGTTGGATTTCTCTCTCATTATGCGTCGGGTAAAGGCAAAACGACCATTGCAGGTACTACCACCACTATCGACTTCAAGAACATTACCACTGTCAATGGCGACCGCGCATACGCAGCCTTCACAGCCGGTATCTTCACAGGTCTTGACTTCTATGTTTACAAAGGTCTTTACTTAGGCGCCGAGCTTGGGCTCTACATGCAAACGGGCAAAACTCTCAAAGCTGAGGCTAAAACCACGGTTGGCGATATTACCAACATAACAAAATACAATAACACTACCACTACCACATCATGCCAATTCGGCGTTACCCCCACAATCCGTCTGGGATGGACTTTTTAGCCTGACTATGTAACAAATATCACAATAACTTAGCTACTTTCAAAAACAAATAGGGCGCGCGAATTTTCGCGCGCCCTATTTCTATATTATCCAATTCTTACAATCGGATTATCGACGTATCTTCATCACCTCGTTACCGCAACGTACGATGTATATACCGCGTGCAAGATTGCTCAGGTCTACGTTCCTGGCACCACTCTTGACGAGTACGCCCTGTACGTTATATACCAGGATTGTTCCGTCGGCCGATATTTCGCGTCCGTTGTAAAGGATGCTGTTCTCGCGCATTATGGGAGATACGGCATCGGTACCGGCATTTACTTCGAGAAGTATCTTCACTGCACAATTATAGTCAACGGTAAATGTAAATCCACCTTGTATATTCAAGCCATCGAACACAACTTCTGTAAAGGTAGCAGCCTTGCGGTCGGTCAACTGATAAGAACAGCTTTGGCCGTTGAACTCAACGATATGGCCTTTCGGGTCGTTGTTTTGGGTACAACCGATAAAGGTTACTTTCGATACATATAATCCACCGGGAACAGTTACTGCATGTTGACCGTCTTCTATGGGTATCAACTTAGCAGCAGACGTTTCACTATTATAACTGTAAACCGATGCGCTGGTTGCGCCGTCGAGTGTATAGCCTACGGGGAATGTACCGGCCTCGATTGTCACAGAGCTTGCAGACAGTTCTGTAAATGAAGCGTTTACAGTCAAATTACCGGTAAGTATCGTACCTTCGGGAACATCCCAGCCGGTAAATACATAACCGTCTTTCACAGGTTTCTCTTCGGGATATACAACAACGCTTTGGTTCTCCATGGTAGCAAAGACTGCATCATCGACCATAAATGTCACTGTATAAGTGGGAGCCTCTTTCCATGTTGCATTTACAGTAAGGTCGCTTTCGAGCTTCGTGCCTTCGGGAACATCCCAACCTGTAAAGATATATCCTGCTTTTACGGGATTCTCTTCGGGATAGTTAACCATTGTTTGACCTTCCATCTCGACGTAAACCTCATTATCTACCATGAAGGTTACCGTATAAGTGGGTATCGAAGAGTCTGTTACCGTCAGTACATACTGTGCCGATGCGGCTTGATAAGTATCTGTCGCAGTTACTGCGGCTCTGATAGTAGTCTGACCTACACCGACAAGCGTGATATTGCCTTCGCCGTCGACAGTAGCGACATTCTGGTTAGAGCTGCTGTAAGTTACAGTGCCGTCGGAATTGTTTTGGAGCGTCGGGTAGGTATTGGTAGCTCCGGGAGCCATATCGGCTGATGCCGTCGAAGCACTAAATGCGAAAGTCGGTTTCTCCAATTCGCTGGCATCTTCACTGACAGTAATAGTGTAATAATTGAGACCGCCCGAGCCTTTTACAACAATAGAGGTCTTGCCGGCCGGAACCGTATAGGTAGCCTCAACCTTCGACGTACTTTCCGAAGAAGCTATCGGTTCGCCTTCTACTATAAGGTTGCGCGTACCGTTGCTATTGCCGGTATTAGCAAATACGAATGTCAGTTTTTGTCCGCTGCTTACAGGAACATTCATCGTGAAGGAGCCTTGCAGATATTGACCTTTGCTTGTATCCCAACTGATGCGGACACTGCCTTGGAACGTTATACCTTCGGTCTCGGCAAAGCCTAAATCCGTAGCCTCGCTGAATGTTGCATCGTAACGGTTGGTGCCATCGGATGCTTTCACCCATACACTGCTGTTGTCCGTTACGGCTGCCTGCGTCTCGCTGCTCCATGAGGTGAAGTCCCATTTTTTGGCAACTACCTCGCCGCCACCTGTCGTACCGCCTTCGCTGTTCTTACCATCGGTAAATGCGGGATATACATACAGGTCTGAGCTGAGACGTTGACCTTGTGCAGCAGACCATCCCACAAATGTGTAACCCTCTTTGGTAGGGGTGTTCTTGGGATATACAAGTTTCGTTTGATCTGTCTGAGTATCAAATACAATTGTGCCTTCTACATCGGCATAATATGTTACCGTATATGAAGCCGGAGCCGAAGTCGTTTGCGTGAATGCGGCTATCTCAACAAGAGTAGTCTCATAAGAGCGGATAGCACTCATCAGGTCGCTGTTCACATCGTAATCGGCATCATCTATACTGTTATCAAAACCACGCCACGTAAAGTCGCCACCTTGCATACGGCCGGCACTGGCTTTTACCTTTGCAGGCACGGCAAGGGTTGCATCGGGCGTATAAGTGTACATCAACGACGAATTGGTATCGAAGTTGTTATAAGTAGTACCACCGGCCAATGTTTCATAGGAAGATGGCACTTGCTCGTTTCGCGACGAGGCTTGATAAGCATCGAAGCTGGTAGCATCGACCTTTGTTGCGCCGGAACCTTCTACCGAATTGGCTGTTATGTAACTGAAATTGCTACTGCACTCTACAAAAATGTTGCCATACGATTTTATCATACCGCCGCTCTCGCCCGAGAATGTACCGTCGCCCGAAGCATCGGTACCTTGTTTCGATGACATCATGGGGCGATTGGTGTTTCGGAAATAGTTATTCTCTACAAAAGCGCTCGAACCGCTCGTAACGCCCACGCCGTATTTGGCTACTCCATCATAATAGTTGTTATATATGTGTACCGTCATCGTACGGATACGGGGGTGACGCGAATCGGAGTGGTCGAACCAGTTGTGGTGATAGGATATATAGTTGGGACCGCTTTCTGACTTCATACCGCAAAGCGACATTTTACCCGAATCCCAGAAGTGAACATACGAGAAAGTACAGTATTGCGAGTCGTCTTTCACATCCAATGAACCGTCGCCTTTGGCCTGGTCTGACGCGCTACCGGCCTTCCCATAGAATATATCGCAGTGGTGTACCCACATTTTTACCGATTCTTTGATAGAGATTCCATCGTCGTTGAAGAGTGCAATACCGAGGTTGCGCATCTCTACGTTATTGGCCTTTACAAAAACAAATCCCCAGTCGCTCAACCAGGCATCGTCACCGACACCCTCGATGGTTACTTGCATGGGAATCGTGTTGTTTTTACCTTTCAATTGCATGGCATCGGCATCACCATAGAGCTGCCCGCTCGTTGTATTGATATTGCCTATGATACGAATGGCAAGAGGACGAGTCTCCAAACCTTTCTCGTAGGCTTTCAGGATTTCACCCAAACCGGTACATGTGGTTTCGGTTTTAGCATTGAGAACCGCCAGTTGCACATTATCAACGTTATCCTTGTTGATATACAACACACGGGCATTGTCTTTGAGGGTACCATCATTATTATAGGCACCTACTGCAACGCCGTCTTTATGTGCAAAACCGTCACGGTCGTAAGACTGTACACTTATGGTCTTGGTTTCGGTGGCGCTGCCGGATATGACACTGCCGCCATTCGTGGCTTCTATCTTGAACATATAATTGCCGGGCTTCAATCCCAAAGCATCGGCACGTCCATACCATCCGTAGTTACGAATCAATTCTTCGTCCAGCTGTTTCCAGTCTGTCTCAGATGCTCCTTTTACATATACATTATACATGTCGGCACCTTGGTAAAGTTCCCACGTCACGTAGGCACTCTCGTACCAACCCACTACTTGCTTGACCGATACTTGCGCCCACGCAGCGCCAAAGCATGTAGCCAGCAACAAACAAATTGCAAAAATTCTGTTTTTCATGTCTCTCCTATTATATTAATTGTAATGAATTTCTATCGGTCCATCACATGTCTTTGGGTAAAACCTCATAACAGAGCATCCGTCAGGGCAAAGACAGCACACAAAAGTAGCTTTTTTAATTTCTACGTGTATTATCTGAAAATTTATATACCAAAAAGTATATCGTTTTTACCAAAAAATACAAGCCTGTATGAGCATACAGGCTTGTTATGGAGGCATAAACAGGTGTTTTGCAAACAATCGTTCTCCTCATATAAGAGATGCTGCCCCTCAAAGGCAAGGCGACGCGACTCTTCTCCTTGCGGGAATCTCTGTGTTTCCCGTCAGAAGAGTACCGAGGTGGTTACGCCTAAGGTCGCCGTATGGAGTATGGCGGTGCGTTTTTCGCCTCGTTCTATACCGTGGTAAGAGTTGGGGAAGGTCTGGACATTCATGGCATACCCGCCATAATCGCAAAAGGCTTTCACTCCGAAATTTCGGCGGGCTACCACCGAGAGCGAAGCTCCTATTTCGTAGTACAGCCCGGCCTTATCTACTTGCAGGGCATCGGGAACTATATTGACATCAGATATGATGTTGCAACCTATCAGGGCTTTGAGACCGGCTCTGAAACGTGCCCCTACGGGATATGACGTGTAGCCGCCTACTGCTATGGAGGCTGCATTTATCGAATATGCCTCTTCTTGGGAAGAGCCTTCGAGAGCCACCGGGATACGAGCAACCGTTGCCTCACCGCCTATACCCCAATAACGATGGGCATACCATGTCCCTTCGATACCCATGCGGCTTCCCATAGAGGGGAGCAGGCGCAAGCCGTTCCCCAAGTTTACGGCCGCCGTAGGGAGAAGCATACCCATATAAAGCCCCGCATTGGAGGGTTTCTCGGGAATCGAGAAGTCGGGATGCACCAGTTGATACAACCCTTTTTCCTTGAATATCAGGTCGGCAAAGAGATAACCGAACTCTACCGACAAAATACCTATACCGGCTCCGGCAAGGACATCCGATATCCAATGGCGGTTGTTGAGAATCCTCGATACTCCCACGGTGGTAGCCACGACGTATCCGCCTACGCTTATCCATGGGCTCACACACCCAAACTCCTTGTCTAACATGGCAGCCGCCATAAACGCCGTGGCCGTGTGCCCCGATGGAAATGAGTTCGCCGTAGAACCATCGGGACGCATGGTCTGCATCGAATATTTCAACCCATTCACCGCAACGGCCATGAGGGCTGCGGAAAAGGCATCCGAGACCAACATACGCCCCCATGAACTGCGGCCTTTTACGCCACATGCCTTGATGACAAGCATCGCGGCAGCCGGCGCATATTGCAGATAATCGTCGTATGTGTGACGGAAGGTGGGTACGTAGGCATCTCGCAAATCCTTAAATTGCCCGGCTACATAGTATTGCGTAGCAAAGCCGCTTACCAAAAGCGGCAGGCCCACATAGGTCATCCCTACGTACTTGTTTGAATAGAAACTGCCCGTCGGGAGATTGGATTTTACAGCAGCGATATTATTGGTAACGGTATCTTTCCCAACCGCCACAGAGGCAGTCGTATCGCCTGTGTCCTGGACAGAAGATGCCGAAACTGCATACTGTGACGCCGACACGATGCACAGGACAACGACTATTGTCCATCGCAGACAAGATGGTTTGGCAAAAGGTCTCATTTGCATTATTCTAAAAAATAAAGAGGCACGAGGCTTTCTACGCCGCCGCACGCTGCAAAGATAGACAAAATGGGCATTACAAACAGCATTGCAACGGCTTTATAAGAACGAAAGGATTGCCAATGTATACGTTGGCAATCCTTTCGGGATGAATTATCTATCCTGTTCTCTACATCAGAACATATAACCGAGCGTGATAGTCCAGGCGCCTGTTTTGGCTTTATTGAAGCTTACTACATCGCCAAAACCTATCTCTGAGGCTGTACCAAGCCCCCAACCATATTGTACGGCAAGGTTGACATGCTTGATGATTTCAGCACCTATACCCACGTTGATGGCTACGTCGAAATTTTTGTTCTTGATAATCTGATCGGCATTTTTCACCGTTTCGCCCAGGCCTTTGATAGACTCGCCTACCTTGAAAGCGAAACTCGGACCGGCATAGATAAACGGTATCACAATATCTTCTACAACCGGAATTTTCAGTTTATATTTCAGATTGACAGGGACTTCTATATAATGTATGGTATTGGTCACGGCCTCTTTCGTGCCAAAAAGCGACTCGAAGGCTTCACCCATTATATTATCACCTACTTCATACTTGGTACCTTTGGCCGTGTACATCACGCTGGCATCTATACCGAAGCCTGCAATGAAAATCCACTCTGCCGTCACACCGCCCGTGAAATTGGTCAGTGATGTACCCTTGAAGTCAAGGTTCTTGGCATCATCCCAGCTCAAATTAGAAAAGTTGGCTCCCAATTTGGCTCCAAAACGCAACTGTGCGTTGGCTGCCGGTGCTGCTGCCAAAGCTACAACTGCCAGTACGATACAAATTAGTTTCTTCATAAATCTTTCTTTTTAAATTGTTCTAAGTTGTTGATATTGTAATCTGCAAGTTCTTGCAACATCTATGTGTTGTATATTTTCAGGTTGCCTTGGTAACTTGCAACATACCTGTAAGCGACACACATCTGTTGCCATACAGCTATCGCAAAGATAATTGATTAATAATAGATAACAAAAAAAAGACCAAAAATATCTATATCGCCCTGCACTTTGGCTTCCAAGTCTGGACAAACAGGGCTTTTATGTGCGCCACGCTACACATAAAAGCCCTTGTGAAACATATAAACGACTCTGGTATAGAAAAGGGGCCATGGCCGAATCTCCGTTCGCCACAGCCCCTTTAAGCAGATCATGCAATCGGAAAAATCCGATTCTCTTTTTATCACGCCTCGCCCCCTTACTTGCTGTCGCGGGCAAGTACATTCCATACAAGAGCCGAAAGGGCCGCTCCGCAGAAAGGCGCTACAATGAAAAGCCACAGCTGCGAGAGTGCCACTCCTCCCTCAAAAACAGCCGGAGCTATACTTCGCGCAGGATTGACCGACGTACCGGTAATAGGTATGCAAACAATGTGCACAAGTACCAAGGTAAGACCGATGGCTAATCCGGCAAAATTGCCTGCTCCTTTTTTGGAGTCGGTCGCTCCGAGTACCACAAGCACGAAAATAAATGTAAAGACCAACTCTGCTATGAAGGCTTGCAGCATCTCGCCCTCGCCGAAGCTGTTGGCTCCCGTAGCCGTACCGCCGGCATGAGCTCCCGTAGAAACAAGCGCATAGATAATTGCCGAACCGATAAAGGCTCCTATCACCTGAAACAGCATATAGAAAGCTGCATCCTTACCAGAGATACGTTTGGAGAGATATACACCCAACGTAATGGCAGGATTGATATGACAGCCCGATATACCGCCGATAGTGTATGCCATCGCCACAACGGAGAGGCCAAATGCCAATGCTACACCAAGCGTGCCTACTCCTGTTCCACATGCAGCCGCTATATCACCTGCAAATACGGCACTGCCGCAACCCATGAGGACAAGTACCATCGTACCTACCATCTCAGCAAGATATTTTTTCATACGCTTTAATATTATGTCGCATTTTTACAAAAAGATGCGACGGGTTAATAATTTGTCAAAGGCAAATATAATGATTTTTTTGTATGCGTGTCGCACACAGATAAAATAGACTGGCAGGGGGATAACCGTTTTGGCAATTTACAATAAATTGACGTAAATTTGTCGTTCCATTTGCACATCAGCCTACCGAATATGGAGAACGAGAATAAAACGCCCCTTTCTGCTGCGGGCGGTGACGATGAAAAATATATGCGTATTGCTCTGCAAGAAGCACGCACGGCTGCCGCCGAGGATGAAATTCCGGTAGGTGCCGTTATCGTATGCCAAGGTCGCATTGTGGCACGAGCCCACAACCTGACCGAACTGCTGCACGACGTAACAGCTCACGCCGAAATGCAAGCCATTACGGCGGCTGCCGACAATCTGGGAGGCAAATATCTCACAAACTGCACCCTGTATGTCACGGTAGAACCGTGCGTAATGTGTGCCGGCGCCATAGGATGGGCTCAAATATCGCGACTTGTATACGGAGCCAGCGATGAAAAACGTGGATACCGACGATGGGCCGAACATGCCTTACATCCCAAGACAGAAGTAACCCAGGGCGTATTGGCCGAGGAGTGCGCAGCACTGATGCAGGAATTTTTCAGAGCAAAGCGATAGACAATATCCTCTACATCCATTCTGCACCATACAACCGGCAACAGATACACAAAAAAGCAAAAACTTCTTCTTTCTCTTTGCATTGCGCTCGTCTTGTAGTATTTTTGCACTCCGAAAAATAAAGAGATAAGAAAGGCATGAAATATGCCATAGAGAGACCCATAAATTATACGTACATCATGACCATAGGGAGATACTCAATAAAGGCAAAGGCGAGTCTTATCGCAAATCCGATATACGCCTGTGGCTCATTGCCCGTACATTGGTTCACCGGTTATATCTAAGTACGCGGGCGTGAGGCAACTGCAAAAAACCGATTCACGCCTCACACAATCCTATCGATTCGATTCAAGAAAAATATTTCAGGGCCTATACCTTACAGTGTATCTCACAAGAGATTGTATGATGCAGTGTGCTGCAAAGGCCCGCTCCTCCATAAGGAGATGATTTGAGATAAAAAAGATTTGTTTATGTTTTTGGTTTTAGGAATATTATTCGTATCGACGGCAATAGGTATGGCGCTACGCAATGTCGCCATTGTCAAAAAATTAGAGCGTCCTATTGCCTACACCATATATACCATGCTTTTTGCATTCGGTATCACTATCGGTTCCAACCCCGATTTCTTCGATAATATAGGGAGCTACGGCATACAAGCCGCCGTGCTTTCGGTTGCCGGTATCGTAGGCAGCATATTTGCATCGATGCTTGCAGGGAAAATCCTAAGGAAAGGAGGCAAATATGAAAAATAGTATCATCGTGCTCTCTTGCCTTACGGCTGGCATTCTGGTGGGACATCTGCTGCCGGAGAATATTGTGAGTCTTTGTACAGAATTACCCCATTGGCTGCTATACCTCCTCATTTTACAAGTAGGGCTCAACTTGGGGGCCAATACCGATTTGAGCAATGTACTACACTCATTGAGGCCGAGCGACCTGCTGATACCTCTTTTTACGATTGCCGGCACGCTGCTTTTCACGGCTATGGCGAGCGTACTGTTTGATTCATGGAGTGCGCGCGACTGTATGGCAGTAGGCAGCGGTTTTGCCTACTACTCGCTTTCGTCGGTACTCATTGTACAACTCAAAGAGGCCAGTATCGGCATAGACATGGCGTCTCAACTGGGAGCAATAGCCCTCCTTGCCAACATGATACGCGAAATGCTTGCCATTATGGGGGTGCCGCTCTATTCTCGCTTAGGAAAACTGGCTCCCGTATCGGTTGCCGGCATTACATCGATGGATATCTGCCTCCCGGCCATATCGCGCTACGTCGGTAAAGATATGATACCGGTGGCCATCATACACGGGCTGATTCTCGAACTGAGCGTTCCTCTCCTCGTTACATCTCTATGTAGCTGACCTTCGAGGAATTAGTAGTTTCACACATACTTCGATTAGAGAGGCGCGGCAAGTTATACCGCGTCTCTCTAATTTTATCATATTATCATATAAGTCTGTTATGGAACTACCCTTAAAAGGCTTTACGCACCATGATAATAGGACTCTATAACCCTCCTATTTCCTAAGCGGGATGCAGTAACCTCCTCCCGGTTATTTTACATACATATTTTGCAGAATTACACCGTATTTACATGTAAAAATATCAATTTTCGCAGCCTATAACAGTTTTACCTCTCCAACGCTCCTACTGGCATATCAAAACATCACCTGTATAGATTCCTTTCGGAAGATTCAACCATCACAATTGAGAGGAAACACATCCTCGTGACGCGATGGTTGCAGGGTTATCCATACGCCGAGATTCCGAGGAGCTATATATGAAATTCGGCACGGTAAAAGCTCCATTTTCCGCCTGGAAATCTATACCAGAGTCATGCTGAAATAAATCCCGCCGCCGACAAGCTACTAAACGCCACAATCTGCACACGCCCTACACTAAGGCTCAAAACTTGCCCTAAACTTCCCTTTTCAAAAAACCATGTAGCAATCCTATTTACGTATTTGACAACTATCAGTGGGAGCTTGCAGGTAACATATATACCATTGCTTGTATGCCCTTGTGCTTGCGCTGTTGCATCGAGATATGCTGTGGTTGCATGTTGTGGGAGTCTGCCGGATGGGTAGTTATGGCCGGGCCTCTATTCCTCCGCTGCTTTCTTCCTCTACTCCCAGTTATCTTCCAGCGCCACTTCTATACAGAGCCATACGTTATACCTACACAGCCACATATAGATAGTGATAGATAGATATAGCCACACGTAGATAGATGTAGACACACGTAGATACAAAAAAAATCCCTCGGAAAGTTCTTCTCTTCCCGAGGGTTAAGGTGGCGGCGACCTACTCTCCCGCTTGCGCAGTACCATTGGCGCGGCCGGGCTTAACTTCTCTGTTCGGAATGGGTAGAGGTGGATCCCCGGCGCTATTACCGCCTGTATGTCTTTATTTCTCTTTTTCTTATTTTTTCCCCGCAGTCGTGCTCTCACTTCTGCGTTATACTGGGGTCTTGATATTGGAAAGTGAATCTCTCAATTCACGCTGACTTATACTCTTCTCTCGCGATGACGCGCACGCTTTCTCTGGAAGTGTTCGGGCGATTAGTATTGCTCGGCTTTGACATTGCTGCCTTTACACCTGCAACCTATCTACGTCGTCGTCTTCGACGGCCCTATGAAATCTTATCTTGGGGGGGGCTTCGTGCTTAGATGCTTTCAGCACTTATCCTTTCCCGGCTTGGGTACCCGGCGGTGCTCCTGGCGGAACAACCGGTGCGCCAGCGGCCGGTCCGGCACGGTCCTCTCGTACTAATGCCAAATCCCCGCAAATTTCTACGCCCACAACAGATAGAGACCGAACTGTCTCACGACGTTCTGAACCCAGCTCGCG
>UQMR01000019.1 GCA_900542255.1 uncultured Porphyromonadaceae bacterium | reverse complement strand
CAGTTGCAGCAAGGCAGGCAGGCATATATCGTATATCCACTCATAGAGGAGAGCGAGAAGAGCGACATGAAGAATCTTGTAGAAGGATACGAAACCGTGTGCGCCAACTTCCCCGAGTACAACGTATGTATGGTACACGGGAAGATGAAGCCCGCCGAGAAAGAGGAGCAGATGCAGCGTTTCGTCAAGGGCGAGGCTCAAATCATGGTAGCAACCACAGTCATAGAAGTAGGCGTGAACGTTCCCAATGCCACGGTGATGATTATCGAGAATGCCGAGCGTTTCGGCCTAGCCCAGCTCCATCAGCTCCGGGGGCGCGTAGGGCGCGGCGCCGACCAGTCTTATTGCATACTCATGTCGCGTTACGACCTCGCGCAAGAGACCCGCAAGCGGCTCGAAATTATGGTAGAGACCAACGACGGCTTCCGCATCGCCGAAGCCGATATGCGCCTGCGGGGGCCCGGTGACATGGAGGGTACGCAACAGAGTGGCATTGCCTTCGACCTGCGCATTGCCAATCTGGCCCGCGACGGGCAGATACTGCAACTGGCCCGCGATGTGGCCGCCGCCATCGTACAGGACGACGACCTCTTGGAAAAACCGGCCAACTACGTATTGCGCCGCGAGCTTGCCCGCAACTATGCCAAGACGGTCAGCTGGGGGCAGATAAGCTGACCTCGCACCCCCTTCCTGTCGGCCAATCCTGTAATTACATCTCACCGCAGAGTGTGTCGTTGCACCCTGTCTCCCTCTTCCCCCTTGCCGGCCCTTTTCGCTGTCCCTGTTCGGGCTGTGTTGCACGCTCTGTAAAAGCCGTAAAAAAGGTTAATTTAATCTATAAAATGCGCACTATAAAACAAAATATATTAACAGTGGCGACAAGATATCGTATTATTATCTAACTTTAACCCTCGGAGTTGGTGCGGGCCACATGCTCCCGCAGATTTACCACTGTGCAGGTCCGCACAGGAATCACCTATCGACCAACAAAGCCTTAAAACGAAACCGATAATGCCCACAGGAAAATTACCTTTTGCATTTATGCTCGCCTGCACATTTTCGTGCTTTGCATTCACGGCAATGGCAGATGAGAAAAATGAAACTGTAAACATACACGCACAACACCATCAGGAGCTGCTCGAAGCTCAATCGAATTTAGGTGAAGAGATAAACCTGATTGACTCTGTCGCCCTGCAACATTTGGAGGAGGTAAAAGAGATGCTCTTCCCCGCAGCCGACATATACGGTAATATCTGGAACAAGGAACGCGTCAATCCCTATAACATCAAAGGTATGGAGCTGCCCGACTCGGCGGCTATCGACGTCTCAGACTATTGCATACCCGCACCCGGATATATCACCTCAAACTACGGCTGGCGCCGCCGCCGTATGCACCGCGGAGTAGACCTGAAAGTGCAGATTGGCGATACCGTGCGGGCTGCTTTCGACGGGAAGGTACGCCTTACGAAATACGAACGCCGCGGATACGGTTACTACGTAATCATTCGCCACGACAATGGCTTGGAAACCATATACGGTCACCTCTCGAAATTCCTCGTCAAGCCCGACCAGGTAGTCAAGGCCGGCGAGCCCATCGCATTGGGCGGCAATACAGGACGCTCCACCGGTGCGCACCTCCACTTCGAGACCCGCTATCTGGGCATGGATATCAATCCCAATGCCATATTCGATTTCCATGCACAGAAGATACGCAAGGACGTCTTCTCTTTCAGTCCCAACCTTTTGGCAAAGAACGGCCCTTCATCGATACATGTCGACGGTACCAAGTATGGACCCAACCGCGGGCGCACCTATGCACAAAGCAAGGGCGGTTCTACCTACCGTGTGCGCAAAGGCGATACCCTCTCGCACATCTCCATGCGAAGCGGCGTATCCATCAGCCGCATTTGCAGCCTCAATGGCATCAAACGCACCTCGACCCTAAGACCCGGACAAGTATTAAGATTGAGATAAAACAAGCAGTAGAGTATTGAAAACAAACATCCCGCGAAGTTCCCCCTAAGAATTTCGCGGGATTTTTTCTGCCGCTTTGTAAACCTCTGCTTTCGGCCTCGTTCCCCTCTCGTGCAAGAGCCACGGCAGAAAGCGCGGGCTGCCACACCTCCCGCTATCCCTTGTATACCCTCTGTCGGTTCATTTCCGCGCCGGCACACCGGTTGCGGCCGCGCGCTTTTTAGGGCCTCTCTGTCAACCTCCATATTCCGGCCGAGTCTGCATGGTGGCACCCTATGCCCAGCCGTCGGCACTCCTCTTGCAGCCGGGCAGCCCGTTCGGGATAAATCGCGGCAGCCAGTACCACATGCCGCAGGTCGAAGCTGCGGCACAAGTCACTTATCTTGCCGCGATACCCTTCGGTGACGATGGCATACTCTATCGTCATCTTCGTTTCCCGCCGCTGGTAACGCATGGCATCGTCATCGAGCCACAAGATACGGGAGCCGTAGTACGACACAAACGGCAAAGCCGCATACAAGTGGCGCGTGGCAACCGTGTCGCCCGGCATGACCCTCCGGGTACGGGCATCGTAGCGCATGCGCAACTCGGTGCCTGTGCGGGGTATCCCGGCCACCGTGTCGGTCGAGATGACGAGGCTGTTACGTTCGCTGTCACCCAGCAGTAAAGTCGTATGCCGCTTGGTAGCAGGTACCATGCAATAGGGAGGCATGCCCTGCACACTCTCGTAGAGATACAACCCTTGCATGAGAATGGCGATACCCAGCCCCACCGGGAGCAGCTCCAACTTGCGCTCTTGCAAGATACGCCATGCCACGAAGAGCAGGGCGGCATAACCCGCAACCGCAGGCAATGTTACCCACACGTCTGTTGTTGCACCCGGTAGCGAAGCTATCGCATTAGCTCCATCTACAAGCAGCGACGTCAACCGGTCGGTAACGGCAGCCAGCGGGGCGACAGGAATCTGCATAGCTTCGCCCAGCTGAGCAAGCAGTGCCGCAAAGATAGGCAGCGGCAGCAGCGGCACCAGCAATATATTCGCCGGTAAGCTCCATACGGGAATATAGTGGAAATAAAAGGCCGCGAGTACCGTCGTTGCAGCTTGCGCAGCAACCGAGACGGCCAGCAGGCCCGACAACCACGACAATACAGCATGCCGGCACTCCATGCGCCTTGCCACATCTATATGCGGTGCCAGCAGCACGATACCCGTCACGGCGGCGTAGCTGAGCTGGAAGCCTATGTCGAAGAGTTGCTGCGGTGCGATGGCAAGGACGAAGGTCGCCGAGCCGAACAGCGCGTTGAGCGTGCTGTTGCGGCGGTTGAGCAACCGGCCGGCACCTACAAAAGTAGCCATGATACAAGCCCGTGTCACCGATGGCGAGAGCCCCGTTATAAAAGCATACACCCACAGTGCGGCAATCGTGGCGATGCCGCGGGCTCCGCGCAGCGGAGTATGGCGCAGCGGGTAGAACACAAGCCAGAGCACCCAGGCGATGATACCCGTATGCAGTCCGCTCACGGCAAGTATATGCGACAATCCGGCCGCCGAGAAAGCTTCGCGGGCCGTTTCGGGAATATCGTTCTTGTACCCCCATATTACAGCGGCAAGCAAGGCTGCGTTCTCGTCACTCAGCCCCGTGCGGTAGAGCGATTCTACACAAGCTTGTTGCAGGTGTTGCGCATGGTCGCGCAGGCCGAGCCTGTCGGTGCGAGCCGACAACTGCCACTCGTCGTCGCGCAGATATTGGCTGTGAGTGACACCTTGCAGTCGCATATAGCGGGCAAAATCGAAAGCATACGGCAATTCGGGCGACTTTATGGGTTCCAGGGCAGGACGGAACAGTATAAGGTCGCCCCGTTGCAACTGGGAGGCCGTATAAGAGGGTTTCAGGTAGAGCACCACCGGCAGAGCGCAGGCGTGCATCGCAGTGTCGTCGGTAGCCACTATAAGCGCGCGGGTTTGCAGGGTATGGCGCCGTTTGGCAGGTTGCTCCTCGATGCGAGCTATCGCAACCGTCGATTCGCTCACGGGAGGCAGCTCCGTCGACGGTCGGGCAGCTTCCATGCCCGCCATACCGCAACACAACATGGCTGCCGTGGCAGCTATTCCGAGAGCGTAACGCCGTATCGTCGAGAGCGGTTCCCTGCCGCCCGCCACATATATGGCAGTTGCCGCGAGAGCTATTCCGCCGCATAGATATATGGCAAAATGAGTATCGAAAACATTTTGCAAGGCAATACCCGCAGCCAGCGGCAGAGCAAGCCGGGCAAAGGGGACATGCGCTATGGTGAGACGTGGCATCGGCGGCATTGATTCTCTTCTCTCAGTTTCGTAGGACACCTCCGTAAAAAATACGGTGTCGTAAAGGCGAAGATAATGCAAAAAAGTGGTATTTCCACTTTCCTGTCGTCGATACCGCTCTTTATAACGTTATTGCATCTTTCCGGCTCGGCCACACCACATCTTTGTATCGAGATAACAACCATACAACATCATATCATGAAACAAAGACATTATCAGCTCGAAGCCTCCTGGGACGATTTGTTCTCGGCTTCTGTCGGATGTGTGAGCCGGCTCCTTCCCGGTTGCGACCGGTTAGACCGTCTTGTACACACCGTCAATGGCATAGCACGTGCTACCGAGTCGCTCAATGCCGGCTGTGTCGATATGCTCGATGAATGCCGCGAGACATTCATGTGGCTCATTCCCCGTTGCAGCAAGATAGGATACTTGGTCAACGCGGCCCGGTGCATAGCGCGGGTCATGAAACGTTTCGGGCTCGATTGGTCATCGTTGCTCGACGAGTGTCGCATTCGACTCATGCAGCTTCTGCCCGAGTGCGAAGAGCTGGCTGCCGCAGTGCGTGTCATAAACTGCATCGTAGAGATAGCTCCGCTCATCTCTCTATCCGATACCGATAATGCTCCCTCTGCCGGCACTACCGACGATACTGCCGCGGTTTCCTCTCCTGAAACACCTGCTGCCGTTCTCTCCCGCAGCATGGAGACGCCGTCAAATCCCATGACACCGCCTGCTATGGCAAGGGGCGACAGCAATGTGCCGTATCTGTTGCGAAGCGTGCCGGAATAAAAAACGCCGTACGACCTTGGGCGGCTACGGCGTTTCTATGAGTAGGAAAAACGGTTCTTAGTTCACAGGCTTTTCAAGACCCGGGATACCGCGAAACTTAATATCGAATACCAAGGTCGAGTAGGGCAATAATACATCCGAGGGGTATGACGCCCCGTAGCCGCAGTCTTGCGGGATGATTACCTCGCAATGGTCGCCCACACGCATGTTGGTAAGGGCGATGACCCAGCCTTTCACATTATCCGACAGTTTGCTGCGATAGATGCTGTCGGCCGGCTCTGTGTTGTCGAACGAGTCGTCAAACACCACACCTTCGTAGGTTGTGCCTTCATATATCACATCGACGTAGCTCGTAGAGAAGGGGCTCATCGAGTCGGCCGTAAGGGTACGGTCGTTATACCAGCGCATGAGTATCGTCGATGTCGGGTCCCATGTAGGAGTTACACGCGTATATACGAGGTTTCCTTGGGCATCGGTTTCGGCATATTTTTCTTCAAAAAATGCTGTGTTTTTCTCGCGCCAATCTTGGTAGATAACCCAGTAGTTCTGGGCTTCGTCCTCCTCCTTTTTTTTGCACGATACCAGTATGGATATTGCAACAAGCAGGACTACAAGGGATACCAAATATTTGCTTATTTTCATATCTTTATGCTTCTGTTTCACGGTTTTATTTATCATACACAGCACCTGCTGTTCAGAATTTCACTTCGGGAGCCTTCTCGCTGCCCGCTTCGGCGGTAAATTGAGGCTTGGGCTCAAAACCGAAAATCTTGGCTGTGATGACTCCCGGGAACTTGCGCAGCATGGCGTTATAGGTAGCCACCATGTCGCTGTAACGGGTGCGCTCGGTAGAGATACGATTCTCCGTCCCTTCGAGTTGTGCTTGCAACTCTATGAATTGCTGGTTGGCTTTCAGGTCGGGATAGTTTTCCGTAATAGAGAGCAGCCGGCCTAATGCTTGCGACAGTTCGCCTTGCGCCTCTTGGAAACGTTGCATGCTCTCGGCATCGAGCGACGATGCGTCCACGGTCATTTGCGTGGCCTTGGCGCGAGCTGCCGTCACGGCTTCGAGCGTCTCCGACTCATGCGAGGTATAGCCTTTCACCGTATTCACGAGGTTGGGTATGAGGTCGGCACGGCGTTGGTATTGGTTCTCTACCTTGGCCCATTGGGCATTGACATTCTCTTCTGCCTCTACCATGCTGTTGTAGCTGCAAGAGGAGAATGCAAGCGCCATGCCTATGGCGGCGATGGCAAGAGCGGCAATCTTGGGTAATTTCATGTTGTTTTATAAGTTATAGGGTTACAATTTTAGTCTTCGGCGATTTTTTGCAGCAGTTTGCTGAAACTTACCTTTTCGCCTATCAACGATTTCAGGTCGGCGATGGCCACACGGGTCTGCTCCATGCTGTCGCGGTCGCGCAGTGTCACGGTGTTGTCTTCGAGAGTCTGGTGGTCAACCGTGATACAATAGGGTGTGCCTATGGCATCCTGGCGGCGATAACGCTTGCCTATCGAGTCTTTCTCGTCATATTGGCAACGGTAGTCGTAGCGCAGCATGCGGATGATTTCCTCGGCCTTTTCGGGCAGTCCGTCTTTGCGTACAAGGGGCAATACAGCCGCTTTTACGGGAGCGAGAGCTGCCGGCAGACGCAGTACCACCCGTGTCTCGCCGCCGTCGAGAGTCTCTTCGGCATAAGCGGCGGCCATTACGCTCAGGAACATGCGGTCTACACCTATCGAGGTCTCTATGACATAGGGCGTGTACGACTCTTTCAGCTCGGGGTCGAAGTATTGTATCTTCTTGCCGGAGAATTTTTCGTGGTTGCCGAGGTCGAAGTTGGTACGCGAGTGTATGCCCTCCACCTCTTTGAAGCCGAACGGCATCTCGAATTCTATGTCGGTAGCCGCATTGGCGTAGTGTGCCAGCTTCTCATGGTCGTGGAAACGATATTTTTCGTCGCCCAACCCGAGGGCTTTATGCCAGCGCAGGCGTATCTCTTTCCATTTGGCAAACCATTGCAGCTCTTCGCCCGGACGTACGAAGAATTGCATCTCCATCTGCTCGAATTCGCGCATACGGAAGATAAATTGCCGTGCCACTATCTCGTTGCGGAAGGCTTTTCCTATCTGTGCGATACCGAAGGGGATGCGCATGCGCCCCGTCTTCTGTACATTGAGGAAGTTGACGAAAATACCTTGCGCCGTCTCGGGACGCAGATACACTTTCATCGCTCCGTCGGCGGTAGAACCCATCTCGGTAGAGAACATCAGGTTGAATTGTCGCACGTCGGTCCAGTTCTTGGTACCGCTTATCGGGCATACGATTTCGTTGTCTATGATGATTTGGCGCAACTCATTGAGGTCCATATCGTTCATCGCCTTGGCATAGCGGGCGTGCAGGGCGTCGCGTTTGGCTATGTGTTCCTGTACGCGCGGATTGGTGGCACGGAACATCGCCTCGTCGAACTGCTCGCCGAAACGTTTGCGGGCTTTTTCCACCTCTTTCTCTATCTTCTCCTCTATCTTGGCGATGCAGTCCTCTATCAGTACATCGGCGCGATAACGCTTCTTGGAGTCGCGGTTATCTATAAGAGGGTCGTTGAAGGCATCTACGTGCCCCGAGGCTTTCCAAATCGTAGGGTGCATGAAGATAGCCGAGTCGATACCCACGATATTCTCGTGCAGCAATGTCATGCTGTCCCACCAATAACGCTTGATGTTGTTTTTCAACTCCACACCCATCTGACCGTAGTCATAAACGGCGGCGAGGCCGTCGTATATTTCACTCGAAGGGAATACGAACCCATATTCTTTGCAATGAGAAACGATTTTCTTGAAAACGTCTTCCTGTGCCATGTCTTTTTGATTTTATTTTTCTTGTCTTAAAGAGTGTTTGGGCAGAATATCCGCTCAAATTAAAGCGCAAAGTAAGCGATTTTTTTCGATTTAATTTGTATTTTTGCCGTGGCTTGTTTGCCGGGAGGTACAAAAAAAACTAAAAAGCCCTCGTAGCCTTTCCTCACCCAAGGAGGAAGATAACCGTCCCGGCTTCCTGCCGCACTCCAATATCTGATGCCATCAATGAGCGACGAAGAAGAAAAAGACAAAGATTATATTGCCGGCGACGGGGAGTCCCCCCGGGAAGAAGCCGGTAAAGATGTCATGCGCCGTGTCCCGGTGCCTGAGCGGGGCGATGTGAAGTACCAGCTGTCGGGTATGTACCGTAACTGGTTCCTCGAATACGCCTCGTATGTTATACTCGAACGCGCCGTGCCGCACATTGCCGACGGGCTCAAACCCGTACAGCGGCGCATCTTGCATGCCATGAAGCTGCTCGACGACGGCCGTTATAACAAGGTGGCCAACATCATAGGCTCTACGATGCAGTTTCACCCGCATGGCGATGCCTCGATAGGCGATGCGCTGGTGCAAATGGGGCAGAAAGATTTGCTCATAGATTGTCAGGGAAACTGGGGAAACATCCTTACCGGCGATAGTGCGGCAGCCCCCCGTTATATAGAAGCCCGCCTCTCCAAGTTTGCCCTTGAAGTGGTATTCAGTCCCAAAATCACCGAGTGGCAGCTCTCCTACGACGGCCGGAAAAACGAGCCCGTGACGCTGCCCGTGAAGTTCCCCTTGCTTTTGGCGCAAGGTGCCGAGGGTATTGCCGTAGGCTTGTCGTCGAAGATACTCCCGCACAACTTCAACGAGCTCCTCGATGCCGCCATAGCCTGTTTGCGGGGCGAGCCGTTTGAACTCTATCCCGACTTCAAGACCGGCGGATATATAGATGTGTCGCGCTACAACGACGGCGAGCGTGGCGGCCGTGTAAAGGTGCGTGCCAAGATTGAGAAGATAGACAACCGCACGCTCTCCATCACCGAAATACCCTACGGGAAGACCACGCAGACACTGATAGAGTCTATCCTGAAAGCGCAAGAGAAAAATAAGATAAAGATACGCAAGGTCGACGACAATACGGCAGCCCATGCCGAGATATTGGTACACCTGCAACCCGGCGTCTCGTCAGACAAGTCGATAGATGCCCTGTATGCCTTTACCGACTGCGAGGTAAGCATCTCGCCCAACTGTTGCGTCATCGACGACGAGAAGCCCCACTTCCTCTCGGTGAGTGAGGTGTTGCGGCGCAGCGTAGAGTCTACCCGCGACCTGCTCCGGCAAGAGTTGGAGATAAAGTTGGGAGAGCTGCAAGAGGCGTTGCTCTTTGCTTCGTTGGAGAAGATATTTATAGAGGAGCGCATCTATAAGGACCGCGAGTTCGAGGAGAGCCGTTCTATGGAAGAGGCCGTAGCCCATATAGACCACCGGCTCGACCCCTTCAAGCCCCAATTTGTCCGCGAGATTACGACCGACGACATACTGCGTCTTATGGAGATAAAGATGGCGCGTATCCTGCGTTTCAACTCGGCAAAGGCCGACAATTTCATCGCTGCCCAGCGAGAGCGCATTGCCGAGACCGAGCATCATCTGGAAACACTCACCGAATATACCATCGCCTGGTATGCCCACCTGAAAGAGACCTACGGGCAGCACTTCCCGAGGCTGACCGAGATACGCAACTTCGACACCATCGAGGCCGCAAAGGTCGTAGAGGCTACCGAGAAGCTCTACCTCAACCGCGACGAAGGATTTATGGGTACCGGTTTGCAGCGCGACGAGAAGGCCGAGTATGTGTGCAACTGCTCCGACATCGACGATATCATCCTTTTCTACAAGGATGGCCGCTATACGGTCGTGAAGGTAAGCGAGAAACAGTTTGTGGGGAAAAACATCCTGCATCTGGCCGTATTCAAGAAAAACGACGCCCGAACCATTTATAACGTGATATATCGCGATGGCAAAGAGGGCATGTTATATATGAAACGTTTTGCCGTGACAGGCGTAACCCGCGACAAGGTATACGACCTTACGCAAGGGAAACCGGGGTCGAAAGTGGTATGGTTCACGGCCAACCCCAACGGCGAGGCCGAGATACTGAAAGTGGTATTCAAGCCCAAACCCCGCATGAAGGCGCTATATACCGAGATAGACTTTGGCAAGCTGGCCATCAAGGGGCGCGCATCGATGGGCAATATCGTTACCCGCAACGAGGTGCAGAAGATTTCTCTCAAAGAGCGTGGAGGCTCTACCCTCGGCGGGCGCATGGTATGGTTCGACCGCGATGTGCTGCGCCTCAATTACGACGGGCGGGGCGAGTGCCTCGGCGAGTTCCACAATAACGACTCGGTACTGGTGGTGCTCGATAACGGCGATTTCTATACCACAAACTTCGACCTTACCAATCACTATGAACCCAATATATTGCTGATAGAAAAGTTTGACGCCGACCTCGTGTGGACAGTCGCCCTTTACGATGCCGACCAGCAAGGGTATCCCTATCTGAAACGTTTCAAGATGGAGCCCTCGGCACGCAAGCAGAACTTCCTCGGCGAGAACCCGGCCTCGAAACTTATACTATACAGCCGAGAGGTATATCCCCGGGTAGAGGTACGCTTCGGGGGGAATGATGCTTTCCGTGAGCCATTGACCGTAGAGGCGGCCGACTTTATCGGCGTAAAGAGTTTCCGTGCCAAAGGAAAGCGGCTTACCACCTATACGGTGGAGGCGATTGCCGAGGTAGAGCCTTTGCGCCATGATGAGCCGGTCGAAGAGACGCCGGCTTTGCCCGATGAGCCGGTCGACGGGCAGATGTCGCTCTTTCTCCCCGATGTCGAATAGCGGTATCGAGTGCGACAATAATGAAATTGCAAGTACGTAAGTGAAAGATATATGCGCCGATACGTAACAACATTGCTCTTGCTGGCTGCTTTGCTGCCGACGGCGGTGCGCGCCGGAGAACCGGCCGACGCCAAACCGTTGTGCCCGCTTTTTACAGCGGTCGAGTTTGAGGTTGGCGGGTCGGAGCTGATAGATACTTACCTTGCCCCGTGGTCGTACAAAGGGTGGAGCCTTGCTGTGGGAGCCGAGTGGATGCGTGCCATGCCGATAGAGAAGTATCGCTGGGTGTGGCAGCAACAGTTGCGGGTAAATTTTGCGCGGACACGCTTGCGCATATCGGGCAGCGGACTTACCGATGCGGGCAGCCTGCACTATGCCTTTGCAATGATGCGATATAGTGAGTTGTCGCTGAAAGGTTTGCGTCTCTATTACGGCACCGACATGACGTTGACGGCCGGGGCGCTCTATAACTACCACGGCGGCAACAATCCGGTGTCGGTCAAGGCCGATATGTCGTGGGGGCTGACGGCGATGGCCGTCTATGATTTTAAGCTGGGACGCCTGCCGGTGACGGCGCGTTACCAACTGTCGCTGCCTGTTGTGGGTGTTTTTGCACAACCCGAATATGCCGAGTCGTACTACGAGGTATCGTTGGGCAATTATGAGAATTTCTTGCATGCGGGCACGTGGGCTACACGCTTCGATATGACCAACCGCCTGACCATAGACTTCCGTTTTGCCTCATGGGCGTTGCGCGTGGGTTATGGCAACACGATATACACCACCTATACAGCCGGTAACCGTTACCAATGGGTGTCGCATCACTTCGTGGTGGGTTTTGCCGGTGACTTGTTGCGGTGGAGTGCAGGTAACAAGGATAGGCGTGTGTGCAGGGCTTTATATACACTGTAATGATGGGAAAAGAATGCGTAAAATCTCTCTTTTTGCTTTGTGCGGCTATGCTATTGCACTCGTGCTTCGTCGATGACGACAAGGATATGACCGACGATGCCGTGGGCAACTTCGATGCGCTGTGGAGCATTGTCGATGAGCATTATTGTTTCTTCGGCTACAAAGAGGTCGATTGGGACTCGGTGCGTACCGTTTTCCGTCCCAAGGTGCGCAACAACATGGGCAGCTATGCCTTCTTCGACTTGTGCGGCGATATGCTCGACGAGTTGCAAGACGGGCATGTCAACCTCTCCTCTTCGTTTGCCACTTCCTATTATCGGGACTGGTTTCAGGACTATCCGGTCAATTACGACGAGCGGGTGGTGCATCAGAACTACCTGGGTTTCGATTTCTACCAGACGGGAGGCCTCGTATACAAGAAGTTGCAGGAGAATATAGGATATATCTATTATGGCAGCTTTTCTGATAATATAAGTGACGGAAGTTTAGACCATATTTTGGTGCGCCTTGCTTCGTGCGACGGGCTTATCATAGATGTACGCGGTAATGGAGGCGGCTCTCTCGCCAATGTGAAGACGCTGGCGTCGCGCTTCATGACCGAACGCACCTTGGCCGGGTATATCCGCCACAAGACAGGGGCCGGGCACAATGACTTCTCGGAACCCTATGCCTATTATTACGAGCCCCCCGTGGGACATTACATATATACCAGGCCGGTAGTGGTGCTGACAAACCGGTACACATTCAGTGCGGCCAATAACTTCGTGCAGGTGATGAAGTCGTTGCCCCAAGTGACGGTGATAGGCGACCGTACGGGCGGTGGCAGCGGGTTGCCTTTTACTTATAACCTGCCTAACGGGTGGAATATACGCCTCTCTTCGTCGCCTATCCTCGATGCAGAAGGGAATGACACAGAGTTCGGCATAGACCCTACACCCGGCTTCAAGATAGATATGGATACCGTTGCCGCACTGCAAGGACACGATACCATCCTCGACCGTGCCATAGAGTGGCTGGTGACCGGGAAATAGATGTAGTGTGGCATTGCTCTCCCGCTGTGTAGGAAGGATGTCGCTGTTCTTGCAGCTCTCTCTGTGGTGAGACGGGCTGCAAGTCGCTATTATGCTGAATTCCTTCCTTGCTTCTTCTTCTTTCTACTTACTTATTTACTTACTTTCTTCCATCCTTCCTCCTCTCTCTCTTGTTGCCCCTGTCTGTATGTCTCCAACGAAATATTCATGTCCTGCAACGGTGATGCCACAGGTTGGCCGGGTCGGGCGTGGGGGCAAACGTTGTGCGGGTGATATCGTAGGAAGGCGGATACCGTTGTGCTTATATGTGGCTATGTCGTCTGACGGGTGGTGACAGGATAGGAGGAGCTTATGGAGTATAAAAACAAGACTGCCTCGCATCAAGCGAGGCAGTCTCGAATCTATGAAATTGGATTGGTGTAACGCTTATCGGCGTATTTTGAGTGTTTGTGTGCGACCGTCGGCGTAAACGGCTTTTACGATGTAAATGCCGCGAGATACGCGGTTGAGGTCTAACTCAGATGCGTTGGCTGTTGCAACGAGCTTGCCTACGATGTCGTATACATAGAGGCGTGCAGCACCGTCGGCTACGACTACGTTGCCGCTCATGAAGAGCTTGCCGAGGTCGAGAACCTGTTGTACACCACCTTGTCCGTTTGTGAAGGAGATGAAGTAGTAGTTGAGGTTACCGGTAGGCATTGTAATGGTTACTTCGCCGGCAGCGGGAACAGCTACTTCGTGTGTGAGGTATGCTTTGGGAGCACCTTCGCCATGCTCAACTGTGTCTGATTCGAGTACTAGTTTGTTGTAGATTTCAGTTCCGTTTTGGGTAGCTACCAATGTGCGGGTTACGTCGCTGTTGCTACCTGTGCGAACGCCGAATGTGAGGGTACCTGCATCGGGGCAAGCTATGCTGATGGTGTTGCTTTTGCTCTTTGCTTTGATGCGTTGTGTGTATTGAATGGTAGAGTCGTTGGAGAAGCGTGCTGTGTTGGCGTCAACTTCCCAAGTTTTGCCATTGCAGAGGAATGTGTAGATACCGCTTACGATGTCTTCGCTATATGTTTGTGCAGCGAGCGATGCAGCATCGAATACCCAGTCACCAGCAGGCTCGACGGGGGTGTCAGGAGTGTCGGGAGTTTCGCCGCCACCTTCACCTGCGGTATAGCTAACCATGTACATGTTGATACCGCCTGTGAAGAAAATTTGCATGTTGGTAGCTTCGCCGGTGTATTCGAATGAATATTTCTCAACTGTTCCGGCGGGAGCTTCTTGTTTAGCAATGGTATCGCCATTTGCAACGAATTTGATGAAACGGCCTGTACCGCTGCTTGAAGAAGATGTCATAACGTACTCAACTGTACCAGCACCTGTAACGGGAAATTCATATACGCGAGCGAGGGGCTCATTGGTAAGAGAATCGAGTTGCGACATACCACCCGATTTGATACGTTGTGTGTAGCTTACGCCATCGACTGTTTTGTTGTTGGCATCGATGGTTACGCCAAACTCAGAGTTTGCATAAATTTTGAAGTTGTTAACTTCGGTAGTTTCATTGAATGTAGTAGCTGTAAATTCGCTGAAATTCCATGTTTGTGCCACTGCGCCGGTAGTGAGGGCTGCGAGGGCTGCAAAAAGTAATGTTTTTTTCATGTGATATAAAATTTAAGTTTGTAACTTTATATGTTTTTCATTGGGGTGGGGGCTCTCTTTGTGATGAGAATGCCTTGACCGATGCAAATATCGGACGAAAGTTGCAAAAGTTTGTGTATTTTTTATTCATATAGGTGTAATTTTTAGACTTATGTTGTAAAACATATATTTGCCATTTTACCGCTTCGGGCTACGTCGGGCGGTTGTGCAGTCGCCTGAAAATGGTATTTCTTTTCGCTGCCGAGTTATAGAAATGATGCGGGGGTGTCGGTTATTGTACGGTCGATGCAGTATGGCTGTCGTGGCGCGATGGCTGTTTACCGGTTTGTTAAAAATGCAAAACATGTGCTTATTGTACATTCTTTTGTAAAGTGAGGTTAGCAAAAATGGCGGTGATATGCGTATCTTTGCATACGATAATCGGATGTAGAGGTTGCTGTTGCCGAAAGTTTGCGATTAAGCAGCGGGGCGAGGAGCCTCTCTTCTGGAAGGTAACTCATGTAAACAGAGCAGGAAGTTGGAATCGTTTTACAGAACACATAGCTATTTGGTGGAGCACTTGGGGATGCTGGTGCGCCGCGAGCTGATGCGCGAGATAAACGCCGATGACCGCTTGATAGGTATCAAAGGTAGTCGGGGCGTGGGTAAGACGACGTTTTTGTTGCAGTATGCTCGTGAGCATTTCGGATCGCGTGACAGGAGTTGCCTGTATATTAACCTGAACAACCTCTATTTTACGGACCACACATTGGAGGATTTTGCAACCCGGTTTTATGAGCAGGGCGGCCGTACACTGCTGATAGACCAGATATTCAAGTATCAGGGATGGAGCGAGGCGTTGCGCCGTTGCTATGATATGCTGCCCGAGTTGCATATTGTATTTACGGGTTCGACGGTGATGCGTCTGAAAGAGGAGAATCCGGTGCTCGACGGTGTAGCGGCCTCGTATAACTTGCGCGGCTTCTCGTTCAGAGAGTATCTGAATATGATGTCGGGCCTCTCGTTCCGTTCTTATACGCTCGAAGAGATTCTCTCGGACCACGGGTTGATAGCCCGGGGGATAACGGGGCGTGTCAATCCGTTGGAGTATTTCGATGCCTACCTGCACCACGGATATTATCCGTTTTTCTTGGAGAAGAGCAATTTCTCGGAGAATCTCATAAAGACCATCAACCTGATGTTGGAGATAGACATTTTGTTGATAAAGCAGATTGAGTTGTCGTATCTGCCCAAGCTGAGGCGATTGCTCTATCTGATTTCGACGCAGGTGCCGGGTGCCGTGAATGTGAGCAAACTGAGCCAGGAGACGCAGATATCGCGTGCTACGGTGATGAATTACATAAAGTGTTTCAAGGATGCACGCCTTATCAATACATTATATAAAGAGGGCGAGTATCATCCGCAGAAGCCGGGTATGGTGTATATGCACAATACGAACCTGATATATAGCAACCGTACAGTGGCTGCCGACCGGCAGGCGGTGTGCGAGACGTTTTTCTATAATATGTTGCACCAGTCGCACCGGCTGAATCTGGGGGCGAACAGTGTGCGTTTTATCGTTGACGGGAAGCATCCGTTCAGGGTGATTTCAAACCGTGGAAAGTCGCGTATGGGCGGCGACAACTACTATGCGATGGACAACCTGCGCATGGGCAGCAATAATGTGATTCCACTTTGGTTATTTGGTTTTTTGTATTAAATTTGCCCATATGTAAAAATGTGAATGAAAATCATTTGAAACCTAATATATATACTTTGGAAAATGAGTAAACAAAAGAAATTTTTAACATGTGATGGTAACCAGGCTGCTGCACATATCTCGTATATGTTCTCGGAAGTAGCTGCCATCTATCCCATCACGCCGTCGTCGACGATGGCTGAATATGTCGATGAATGGGCTGCCGCAGGGCGCAAGAACATCTTCGGCGAGACAGTATTGGTACAGGAAATGCAGTCGGAGGCCGGTGCCGCCGGCGCTGTGCATGGCTCGTTGCAGGCCGGTGCGTTGACGACGACATACACCGCATCGCAAGGCTTGTTGCTGATGATACCTAACATGTATAAGATTGCCGGTGAATTGCTGCCGTGTGTATTCCACGTGTCGGCCCGTACGCTGGCTTCGCATGCGTTGTGTATCTTCGGAGACCATCAGGATGTGATGTCGACCCGCCAAACGGGCTTCGCCATGCTTGCCGAGGGTTCGGTTCAAGAGGTGATGGACCTGGCCGGTGTGGCTCACTTGTCGACGATAAAATCGCGCGTTCCGTTTGTAAACTTCTTCGACGGTTTCCGTACATCGCACGAGATACAGAAAATCGAGATGCTCGAAAACGAGGATTTGGCTCCGCTTGTTGACCAAGAGGCTCTTGCCGACTTCCGCCGCCGCGCTCTCACGCCGGAGGCTCCGGTAGCCCGCGGTATGGCAGAGAATCCCGACCATTTCTTCCAACACCGTGAGTCGTCGAACCGCTACTATGATGCTGTTCCGGCTATCGTAGAGGAGTATATGAACAAGATTTCGGAGATAACCGGCCGCAAATACGGTTTGTTCGACTATTATGGCGCACCCGATGCCGAGCGTGTTATCATCGCTATGGGTTCGGTAACGGAGGCTATCCGCGAGACGATTGATTACCTGACAGCCCAAGGCGAGAAGGTTGGTCTTGTTGCCGTGCACTTGTATCGTCCCTTCTCGGCTAAACATTTCCTCGCTGCTGTGCCTGCTACGGCCAAACGTATCGCTGTAATGGACCGCACGAAAGAGCCGGGTGCTAACGGCGAGCCGTTGTATCTCGATGTCGTAGACTGCTTCTATGGCAAGGAGAATGCTCCGCTTATCATAGGCGGCCGCTACGGTTTGGGTTCGAAAGACACGACGCCTGCCCAAATCCTCTCGGTATATGAAAATCTTGCCTTGCCCGAGCCGAAAGACCACTTTACGCTGGGTATCGTAGATGATATCACGTTTACGTCGCTGCCTTTGAAAGAGGAGATTGCTCTGGGTGGCGAAGGTATGTTTGAGGCCAAGTTCTATGGCTTGGGTGCCGACGGTACGGTGGGTGCCAACAAGAACTCGGTGAAAATCATCGGTGACAATACGAACAAATATTGCCAGGCATACTTTGCTTACGACTCGAAGAAGTCGGGCGGTTTTACTTGCTCGCACCTTCGTTTCGGCGATACTCCTATCCGCTCGACTTATTTGGTGAATACGCCTAACTTCGTGGCTTGCCACGTACAGGCTTACCTGCACATGTATGACGTTACCCGCGGTTTGCGTGAGAACGGTACCTTCTTGCTGAACACGGTATGGGAGGGCGAAGAGCTTGCCAAACACCTGCCTAACAACGTGAAACGTTATTTCGCAGAGAAAAATATCACCGTATACTATATCAACGCTACGCAGATTGCACAAGAGATAGGACTGGGCAACCGTACGAATACGATTCTGCAATCGGCATTCTTCCGTATCACGGGCGTTATTCCCGTAGACTTGGCCATAGAGCAGATGAAGAAATTCATCGTGAAGTCTTACGGCAAGAAGGGCGAGGATGTTGTGAACAAGAACTATGCTGCCGTAGACCGCGGCGGCGAATACAAGCAACTGACCGTTGACCCGGCTTGGGCTTCGCTTCCCGCCGATGAGGTTGTTGCCAACGATGACCCCGCATTCATCAACGAGGTGGTACGTCCTATCAATGCCCAAAACGGCGACCTGTTGAAGGTTTCGGCTTTCAAGGGTATAGAGGATGGTACATGGTATCAGGGTACGGCCAAGTATGAGAAACGTGGCGTGGCTGCCTTTGTCCCCACGTGGAATGCCGCCAACTGTATACAATGTAACAAGTGTGCTTATGTATGTCCTCACGCTTGCATCCGTCCGTTTGTTCTCGACGAGAACGAGATGAAGGGTGTAACGTTCGATACGTTGGAGATGAAAGTGCCTTCGACGATGAAGGGTATGCATTTCAGAATGCAAGTAGGCGTAATGGACTGCTTGGGTTGCGGAAACTGCGCCGATGTATGTCCGGGCAACAAAGAGGGCAAGGCCCTGACGATGGTTGCTCTGGAAGGCGAGCTCGACGAGGCTGCCAACTGGGACTACTGCGTGAAGAACGTGAAGAGCAAACAGTCGTTGGTAGATATCAAGAGCAATCCGAAAAACTCGCAATTCGCTACGCCGTTGTTTGAGTTCTCGGGCGCTTGCTCGGGTTGCGGTGAGACTCCTTATGTAAAACTTATCTCGCAACTCTACGGTGACCGTGAGATGGTGGCTAACGCTACGGGTTGTTCGTCGATTTACTCGGGTTCGGTTCCCTCGACGCCTTATACGACGAATGAGAAGGGTCAAGGACCTGCTTGGGCCAACTCTCTGTTTGAGGATTTCTGCGAGTTCGGTTTGGGTATGGTTATCGCCAACGAGAAGATGCGCGATCGCCTCGTATTGCTCATGCAAGAGGCTCAATCTTGCAGCTGTTGCAGCGATGAGCTGAAAGCTCTCTTTGCCGAATGGGTAGAGAAGAAAGAGGATGCCGAGGCTACCAAAGCTCTTGCCGAGAAGATATTGCCCGCTGTGAAGGCTTGCGACTGCGACTTGTGCAAACGTATTGCCGAGCTGGGTCACTACCTGGTAAAACGCAGCCAATGGATTATCGGCGGTGACGGTGCTTCGTATGATATAGGTTACGGCGGCTTGGACCACGTAATAGCATCGGGCAAGGATGTGAATATCCTCGTACTCGATACGGAGGTTTACTCTAACACGGGCGGTCAGTCGTCGAAGGCTACCCCGCTGGGTGCTATCGCCAAATTTGCGGCTGCCGGTAAACGTGTTCGCAAGAAAGACCTCGGTATGATGGCTACGACTTATGGCTATGTATATGTAGCACAAGTGGCTATGGGCGCCGACCAAGCTCAAACGCTGAAAGCTATCCGCGAGGCTGAGGCTTATCCCGGTCCGTCGTTGATTATCGCTTATGCTCCCTGTATCAACCACGGTTTGAAGAAGGGTATGGGCAAATCGCAGGCCGAAGAGGCTGCTGCCGTAGCTTGCGGTTACTGGCACTTGTGGCGTTATAATCCTGCTCTCGAAGCCGAAGGCAAGAATCCGTTTACGCTCGACTCGAAAGAGCCGGATTGGAGCTTGTTCCAAGACTTCTTGAAGGGTGAGGTTCGCTACGCTTCGGTTATGAAACAGTATCCTACCGAGGCCGGTGAGTTGTTTGCCGCTGCCGAGAAGAATGCTCAATGGCGTTATAACAACTACAAACGTCTTGCCAACATGAAATGGGACGAAGAATAACGTGTTAAAAAATAGTTATTTCTAATTGATGTAGAGGCTTGTCCGACAGGGCAAGCCTCTTTTGTTTCTTTATGTGTGCGGAATATGCGCCGGTGGGGCGGATACCGGGAGGCTCGGCAGGCTGGATGGCTGGTTGTAGAGAATGTCTTGGGCGGGAGTGTGGTGCCGGGAGGGTATGGCGGTCCGGATGTATGGAGGGGAGTCATGGCAGAGATAGGAGAAGAGGAGTGTGGAAAAAGGGTGTGGAAAAGAGAGGCAGAGGAAGGCAGGAGAGAGGAAAAGGGTGAGAGGGTTTGAGGATGAGTAAGGGAGGGGAATGAGGAGGAGTGGAGAGAAGAAAGAAGGGACGGAAAAAAGATGGAACGAACGGTGGGCCGGGGGAGGGAAAAGGGTGAGAAGCCGGAGTGGCTTTGTTGGGTGTGGAGGGCGGGGGAGCTTATTGAACTTTCAGATTCGTGCGGATGGGTGCCACCGCTTTTGGGCACCGGCTCTATCGCGACCGGCGGGTTGTGGGGAGAAAAACAGAGTGCGTCGCGTTTGGGGGCTACTGCCGTTGGGCGGGATGGAGAGAGTTGGCGGTTATCGATAGGTATGCGGGAGTTTTCGTAGCCGAGGTGCATGTACAATGGCTACCGGGCTTTCGTGACGGAAGTTGTCGATAGCGGTGACGGCAAAGGTGCGGTATCGGCCGGCCGGGAGGGTGACGGTGGTATCGGTCACCCAAGTGTGGATGAGGTAGGCGGGGTCGTCGAGAGAGATAGTGTCGGTGACTGAAGCGTAGATAGCGTAGCGTGCCGCGTGAGGTGCGGGCTGCCATGAGAGGGTGTCGCAGAGTATTCCTTGTCGGAGGCGGAGCGAAGCGAGTAGTTGTGTCTGCGATTGTTCGGAGTGGCCTGTCGGAACTTTGTGCATACTCTTGACGGAACGGGACATGGGCGGGACGAGGGCGGGATAGCGGTAGTAGTTGCCTGCCAGCAGGAGCGAGAGTGCCGGGAAGCGCAAGAGATGGCGTGCGCGGAAGAAGGCTTGCCCGGCTGCCCCGTAGTGTCGCGAGGCGTCGATTTGCCGTTGTATCTCGGAGATGTCCCAGTTGCCTTCGGTGCGTTCGAGCCGGTAGGCGCCTAATCCGGCTACGATGTAGCCTTGTGTGGCGCGGGCTACCCAATCGGCCAGATAGGGGAAGTAGTTTTCGCCGGTGTAGTACATCATGGGCGCTACGAAATGGTTGTAGCCCTGGCAGAGCCATGCCACGGCGTCTTGTGCCGCACCTTCGGTGCAGGACCAGCGTGCCGGCGGAAGACCGGGCAGGGAGGTGTATCGGCCGAGGGGGGCGGTGCTCACCATGACGTGTGGTTTGAGCGAGGCGACGGTGTCGCTTACGGCGGCGACGATGCGTGAGATGTTGGCCATGTGCCATTGGTGTCGCGACAGGCCGGCAGGGGCGTAGCGGCGATAGGTGTCGGTATCGGGGAAGTTGCCTTCCTCGTCGGGATACCGGATGTAGTCGAGGTGTATGCCGTCGATGTCGTAGCGGGAGACTATCTCGGCAACCAGAGTGGCTATGTAGTGCGATGTGGCGGGCTTGCCGGGGTCGAGATACCAGTTGCCTTTGAGTCTCTTGCAGAGCTCGGGATGTTTGGAGGGAAGGGCTTTTGAGCCTATTTTGGCGGATTGCCGTACGTTGCCGGCGGGGATGGTTACCATCCAGGCGTGGCACTCCATGCCGCGGTTGTGGCATTCGTCGATGACGAAGGCGAGGGGGTCGTACCCGGGCGACTTGCCGGCTGTACCGCTGATGATACGACTCCATGGCTCGTATGCCGAGGGATAGAATACTTCGCCCCGGATACGAGCCTGGAAGAAGATGGTGTTGATTCCCATGTATGCGAGTGCGTCGAGCATGTCGCGCATCTCTTGTTGCTGGCGGGCTGCCTCACGGGGATTGCGGGCAGGGGCCGACGGCCAGTCGAGTCCCCAGTTGGTGGTGAGCCACACGGCACGCATTTCGTATTTGGGAAGCGTGTCGGCATGGGCGGCAACGAGGGCGGCGCAGAGCAGCAGTATGGCAAGGCGGGTTCGCAGCATGGGGTGGCGGTAATCAGAGTACTACTTTGGTGCTGCCGCTGTTGTGGCGTACGATATAGATGCCGGCGGGCAGTGTGGCGAGGTTGAGCGTGTGGCTGCCTTCGGAGAGGGAGGCTGTCCATACGGTTGCGCCGGCTGTGTTGTAGAGGGTGATGTGCTGGGCCTCTTGCAGTTGCATGAAGAGTTGCCGGCCTGCGGCAAAGATGCGGTCGGCATTGCGTTGTGCGGCGTGTGTAGCAGCAGTGCAGTCGGCTTGCAGGCCGTCTATGCAGACGTATGCGGCGGTGTTCATGCCATACTCGCCAACATCGGTCGACTCCATGGTTATGGAGATGACCTCTACCTCGCCCAGCTCGGTGAGGTCGCACCAGCTCCATTGTGAGAGGGTGAAGTCGTCGTTGCTGTCGAGGTGGCCGTCGCCGTTGATGTCGACAGCTTGGCGTGAGGCGAGGTAGAAGTCGACGGTATTGGTCTCTACGCCGCCAAGATAGCCGTGGAAGGTGATTTTGCAATAGCCGCCTTCCTCCAAAGGCGATGCGGTGCCTTCGCCGACGGTGCAGTCGTAATATGTCCACGGGTGGTTGCAAACGTAGCAGCCTTCGGGTTTGAATGAGCTATTGTCGCTGCGTGCGATGGAGCTGCTGCCGTATGTGTTGGCCGAGTAGGAGCTGTAAAAGTTGATGAGGTAGGGTTTGCCGGCTACGGTGTTGCCCTCTTCGTCGGCTCCGCCTTGTGCCATGCAGCCCCATTGGTTGGTTGTCCACTCGGGGGTGTGGTTGGCGTTGTCGCTGCTGCGGCTTACGATGAAGCCTTCGTAGTATTCGAAGCCGGCATAGGGTACGTCGTGCGAGAATACAAATCCCTGCGAGGTTATGTCGCCGTCGGTGTAGACGCCGCTCCATACGTCGTTGTCGTTGTATTCGATGGGGGTTGTGGGTTGGGAGAGGTCGAGTACGATGTTTTCGGCCTGAGCAAGAGAGATGCACCCTGCGAGTGCAATAAGAGGTAGAATCTTTTTCATCGTATTGTGTGTTTGGTAATAATGGGGCAAAGGTAGTGATTTTAATGCGAATGTGCGGTGGCGGTGGTGTATTTTCAGGCTGTGGTTGTGTGTCGGACGGAGTGTGCGGCGGTGTGTGATGTGGCGTGCGTGAGGGTTAAATATCTGAAAAGGGCTGATAGAGTGGGCAAATCGCAAAAAAATATCGTATTTTTGCAGATTGTTTCGCGGCAGTGCCGATGGCATGTGCCAGGATAATGGATATATGGAAGATAGAGAGAAACAACGATTGCTCGATGAGCGGTATATCCGCATGGCGCGTATATGGGGGGAGAACTCCTATTGCAAGCGCCGCAGGGTGGGTGCGCTTATCGTGAAGGAGAAGATGATAATCTCGGATGGGTACAACGGTACGCCGTCGGGCTTTGAGAATGTGTGCGAGGATGAGAACGGTCGCACGAAGCCTTATGTGCTGCATGCCGAGGCGAATGCTATTACGAAGGTCGCACGGAGTAATAACAGCAGCGACGGGGCGACGCTTTACGTGACGTGTTCGCCTTGCATAGAGTGTGCGAAGCTCATCATACAGTCGGGTATCAGACGGGTGGTATTCTCTGAGATGTACCACAATAGTGACGGCGTGGATTTGTTGAGCCGCAACGGGATAGAGACGGAGCTTGTGGAACCGAGGGAGTGTAACGAAAAGTAATTTGACGCTGATGGATAACGGAAATAAAAATAGTTATGCGTGGTTGCCTTTTTGGGTGGCAGTGGCTATTGCCGCCGGTATGTGTATAGGCAACTGGAACAATATACGCAGTGAGTATGAGCAGTATGATACGTATGATTATGAGTATCCTCGCCGCAACAGCAAGGTGGATATGTTGCTGCGTGTGGTGGAGAGCCAGTATGTGGATACTGTGGAGAGCAAGTCGCTGATAGACCATGCGATGTCGAGCATCCTCGGGGAGCTTGACCCTCACTCGTCGTATATCCCCGCCGAGGACTTGCAGAGCGTGAATGAGGAGCTCGATGGCACGTTTACGGGTATAGGCATACAGTTTAACCTGTTGAAGGATACGATAAATGTGGTGAGCGTCATCTCGGGCGGCCCGTCGGAGCGCAACGGTCTGATGGCGGGCGACCGCATTATCATGGTGGACGATTCGCTTTTTGTGGGCAAGGAGTTGAATGAGGAGCGTGTGATGAAAGCGTTGCGCGGTCCCAAAGGCTCGGTTGTGAAGTTGGGCGTGAAACGCCGCGGAGAGCCGGAACTGCTTACCTACGAGATAGAGCGCGGCGATATACCGGTGAATAGCGTGGATGTGGCTTATATGGTGACGCCCCGCATAGGGTATGTAAAGGTGGGCAAATTCGGCCGTACGACCTTTGAGGAGTTTATCGTGGCTCTGACGCGCCTCGATAATGAGGGTGCCGAGAGTTATATCATAGACTTGCGCGGTAACACGGGTGGCTATATGGATGCTGCGGTGAATATGGTGAATGAATTTCTGCCCAAGGATTGCGATATCGTCTATGCCGAGGGCCGGAGTTTCCCGCGTGAGGAGGCTACCTCGAACGGTATGGGCTCTTTCCAAGAGCAGCCTATTATTGTGCTTACGGATGAATGGTCGGCCTCGTCGAGTGAGATTTTTGCCGGAGCTATTCAGGATAATGACCGTGGATTGATAGTGGGACGACGCACTTTCGGCAAGGGCCTGGTGCAGACTCAGTATCCTTTCCCCGACGGTTCTGCCGTTCGTCTCACGGTGGCGCGTTATTATACACCCTCGGGGCGTTGCATACAGAAGGAATATACGTTGGGTGATGAGGAGAATTACAGCCTCGATATTATAAATCGCTATAACAGGGGCGAGTTTTTCAATGCCGACAGCATACACCAGCATACGGAGCTGGTATATACGACGGTGGGCGGCCGCACGGTTTATGGCGGCGGCGGTATCATGCCCGATGTCTTTGTACCGGGTGATACGACGGGTATTACCGATTACTATAATACGGTTATCAACAAGGGGCTGTTGTATAAATATGCCTTCGACTATGTGGATGAGCATCGTGAGAAGCTCTCGCAGGCGCACAATTACAAGGAGTTGCTGAAAGGCCTCAACGGCCGGCGCTTGCTGAATGATTTTGTGAAGTATGCTGCCGATAACGGGGTGAAGCCTCATTATGGGCAAATAGCAACGTCGCGCGAGTTGCTTACCAATCTTTTGCAGGCATATATCGCACGCGATATTTTGGGCGATGATGCTTTCTATCCGATATATATGAGTGACGACGTGGTGCTGCACAAGGCTTGCGAGTTGCTCGAAGCGGGCAAGGGTCGCCCCGAGCTGCCTGCTCCTGACGAGACGGAAGAACAATGATAGGATGGTTATGGATGTAATGCCTGATAAGACGAGCTTGCGCGCTCACGTCCGTATGCAGAAGAAGTTGCTGCCGGCACATGTACGGCAGGAGGAGGAGCGTGCGGTGTGGCGTGCGGTGGAGGCTCTGCCGGTATTTGCCGAGGCTCGCCGCATATTGCTCTATCACTCATTGCCCGACGAACTGTCGACGCGGATGCTTTTCGAGCGTTGGCATTCGATGGGTAAGTCGTTGTATCTGCCGGTGGTGGCAGGCGATGACCTGGTGGTGCGGCCCTATGCCCCGGATGCTATGCGGCAAGGGGCGTATGGTATCTATGAGCCGCAGGGTGATGATATCGATGTGAGCGGAATAGAGCTTGTTGTGGTGCCCGGTGTGGCATTTGATGCTGCGGGCAACCGATTGGGCCGGGGAAAGGGTTACTATGACCGTCTGTTGTCGCGCACGCGTGCCGTGAAGGTGGGTGTGTGCTATCGCTGCCAGTTGTTGTCGCGCATACCGGCTTTCTCTCACGACTGCCGCATGGATTATGTGGTGACGCCGCAAGGGGTGTATCGGTGAGACGGGAGGGTGCGCTGCGGCTGCTTACGAGGCGCTGCGCGATGCCTTGATTTTCTGTTTCTCTTCTTGGATAAGGCGCGGCAGTATTTTCAGGAAGTTTACGTAACGGGGAACGTTCTTCTGCGGCTCGTTGAAGGCGCGGTAGAGCCATTCCAAACGGAGCCTGAGCATCCATTGGGGGGCGCGTCTGACGTTGCCTACGCCGGCATTGAAGTTGAAGATGGCTCCAAAGCCGAACATGATGCCTCGGTTGAGGTAGGGTTGCAGGCGGCTCATGAACATCTCTTGCTTGGGTGCGCCTAATGATACCCAGATGATGTCGGGGTTGTCGGCATTGATTTTGGCGGCAATGGCCGGGTAGTCGAACTCGTCGACTCTCCTGAACGGCAGTGTCTCGAACTGCATGGAGGCGATGGCGGGGTCGATGAGGGTGAGATTCTTTTTGAGTCCGTCGAGTACTTCGGGGGTGTTGCCCAAAAAGTATTGGCGGAAACGTTTCATGCGGATGTATTTGATGAAGATGTCGGCGCCGATGTAGGAGTCGAAGGGGCGGTTGTGTATATGCGACAGTATTTTGGCGAGTACCGAGCCGTCGCAGTTGTTGACTAAGGCTCCGTTGACGACGGCGAGGAACTGCGGGTCGGTATTGGCTACGGTGAGGTTGTTGCTCTCGACAGAGCATACGTATCCTTTGCGGTTGCCGGCAATGGCGTCGAATATGGTTTTGTCGAATAGCTCTTTGTCGAATTGCAGTCGTATGTTGAAGTATGTTTCGTCGCTCATATAGCTACTCCTATGGTTATGAATTCTACGTTTTCTATGGCTGTGACGGCATGCGGCGTACCTGCGGGTATGAGTATGTAGGTCTCTTGGCTGCATGGGATGTCGTCGCCGTGGATGGTGAGGATGGCTTTCCCTGCCCGGAAGATGAAGTGCTCGTCCATGGTGGGGTGGGTGTGTTCCTCGACTTTCTCGCCTGCCAGCAGGGTTGCTACGGCGATTTGTGTGATGGCCGAGTCGGTCTCGCTGTCTTGAAGGAGTTGCCGCTTGGTGCCTGCCTGGTGTGAGGTGGGGATGGCGGTGAGGTCGCCGAGGTGCCTGATGATGGGCTTCGAGGTCATTTTTGCTCGATTTGTTGTTTCACCCACTGGTATTGTTCTCTCAGGCCGTCGATGAGCGAGACGCGGGGTTCCCATCCGAGTATTTGCCGGGCTTTGGAGTAGTCGGCGCTGCGGGCTTTGTCGCCCTCGGGTTTTGTGGTGTCGTACTGGATGTTTATCTCTTTCCCGGATATGGCGACGACTGTCTCGGCAATCTCTTTGATGGAGGTGCATACCGAGGGGCCTATCTGTATGTGGCCGTGTCCCCAGCCTTTTTGGAGGGCGAGGCAGATGGCGTCGACGATGTCGTTGACGTGGATGAAGGCACGCCCTTGCAGGCCGCTTCCCCATACGATGAAGGGTTCGTTGGGGTAGTTGATGGCTTTGCGTATGAGGGCCGGGATGACTTGGCTGCGCTCGCCGTAGTCGCAGGGTGAGCCGTAGACGTTGTGGAACATGAGTGTGCAGCAGGGTATGCCGGTCTCTTTCTCCATGAAGCTGACCTCTATCTGTCCCATCAGTTTGCTCCATCCGTAGGCCGACTCGGGGAGAGCGGGGAAGAGTTCTTCCTCTTTGAGGGGGATGACGTCTAACGAGTTTTGGCGCGTGAGGGGGAACGAGCATGCCGTGCCGACGTATAGGAAGCCTTTGATTTGGGATTTCCCGGCCTGGCGGCAGGAGTGTATGACGTTGGAGTTGATGAGGTTGTTCTGGCGGAAGAGGTCGCCTTGGTTGTTGAATACGTAGTCGATTCCGGCAACGATGTCGGCCAGGTGTATGACGTAGTCGACCCGGGGGAGGATGTCGTCGCATGTGCCGGGGATGGCGAGGTCGCGGTTGAAAAAGTGTGTGTCGAGGTCGATGACGGGTTTTCCGTTTTCGTCGTTGAGATATTCGAGTTTGCCTCGCCAGAGGTTGTCGATGATGTATATTTCGTTTCCTTCTTTTACCAGACGCTTGGTGAGATTGGAGCCAATCATGCCGCAGCCGCCTGTTATGAGGTATCTTTTCATGATGTAGGAGAATTTATTTTTTTAACACTTCAAGGTATAAACGTTCTATCTCATCGGATATTGTATCGATGTTGAATTTCGTCTCGGCCAGAAGGTGTGATTCGCGGGCTATTTGTTGCCGGAGTGCCGGGCTCTCGATGAGGGATTCGAGTTCTTGGGCCATTTTCCGGTAGTCGCCGGGGTTGAATACCAAGGCGTTTTGGCCATCGACCAGCACGTCGGGAAGCCCGCCTACGGGGGTGGTGACAATGGGCAGATTGTAGCTCCATGCGTCGAGTACGGCCATGGGGAAGCCTTCGGCGTAGCTTGGCAGGCAGAAGATGGAGGCTTCTTGGAAGCAGCGGTCTTTGGCTTCGCCGGCTATCCAGCCCGGGAAAATGATGCGGTCGGCGATGCCCAGCTCTTGTGCGAGCTGGCGGGCTGTCTCTGTCTCGCCGCTGCCTGCCATGACGAGTTGCCAGCCGGGGTGTTTGTCGGCGATGAGGCTGAATGCCCGTATGAGGTCTTTGTATCCTTTCCTGTCGTTGATGACTCCTGCAAAGAGGATTTGGGGCTGGGGGGTGTATCTCTGAGGATAGTATTCGCGGACGCAGGGGTTGTATATGACTGTTGCCTTCTCGGGCGGGACTATGCTCTGGCAGTATTCGGCCCGGATGGATTGGGAGAGTACGACAACTTTGTCGGCGCAGTGAATCAGTATTTTGTAGAGGGGGCGGAACCGGCCGTTGATGGTTGTTTGTGTGGAGAATGAGTGTGAGTGTATGATGATTTTGCGTCGCCAGAGCTTGGCGTACAGGGCGAAGCATACTTTCCTAAGGGCCGATGGCGGCTCGCTGGTGTGGATGTGTACGAGGTCGTATGCGGGGAGTATGAATAGGTAGGTGACGAAGGACTTCAAGAAGTATCCTATTTTGACAAGGATGTTCCCGTCGCGATGTGTCTCTAACCAGCGGCACCGGAACTCTTTCCAGTATCGGCTTTGCTCGTGCTCTTTCAGTACGGATGTGATGCCTCCCCGGGTTTTGCGTGATGTGGCTAAAATGAGTACCCTTGCAGCGTTTTGCATGATTTCTTGTAAGGTCTTAAATGTGTGTGTCTTTAATGAAGTTGATGTAGCTGTCTGACAGCTCTTGCAGGGTTTTGTCTAATTTTTGCCGGTTTTTATGATAGGCATCTAAGGCAATGGGTATCTGCGATAGTATGCGTTCGGCGTTGATGGTGCCTGAGTCTATGATGTTGGTCGGATATAGGCCGAAAAGTTTCATCAGGTCGGAGTATTTGGAGTCTCCGTTGGAGGTTTTCAGGTCGGTGTTCTCGCTTACGTAGAGGAGTACGGGGACTTTGTTTTTTATGGAGAATATGCCTTCGTGAAAGCGGTGTGTGATGACGAAGTGAAAGTATCGGAATACACCGACTTGTTCTAAGGGCGAGAGGTCGTTCAGAACAAGGTCGGCCCATGGCATGGGTCTGAATGATGCTATGGTGTATCCTTGTGTTTTGAGCCGGGCGGCTACGCTGCCTGCCCACTTGTCGGTGCGGTAGCAGTGGATGCAGATACATTTGCGGGGTATCTCTATGTGTTTCTTTTGGAGGTAAGATTGTATAGGATGGTAGTCTATCTCCAAAGAGAAGGTGGGGTCGGGGATGCTGACGATTTTATCGCCGGGGATGAAGTGGCTTATCAGTTGCCGGGTCATATCGTCTCTGACGCCGAAGGCCGAGAAGTCGAGAAGCGTTGCTTCCATATCGGCTTTCTGTTTGTGCGACAGCTTTTCGTATTCGATGTTTTTGGCAGATGCTGCAAGCAGTATCTTGCGGGCTTTTATTTCGGGCGAAAGCCAGTAGGCCGAGAGTCCGTCGTAGTGTTGGGGCAGCCTGTTGAGTTCGAGCAGGGTGTCGGCTCCGATGAATATGATGTCGTAGCGGCGGGCTTTGATGTAGGCTAATGCTTGTTGGGGCGATTGTATGATGCGGTCGTTTTTTACTTCGAGTTGTTGCTGCTTGAATTGGCGGTATTTCCTGATGCGACTCCAATCGCGAAGAAGTGATCGGATGGTGCAGTTGGATAGGTAGGGGCGTATATCGGGGCTGAATCCGTGAAAGGGGATAATCTCGACGCAATCATTCGGATATGTGCTTTTTACGGCTCTCAATGTCGAAAAGGCTTGAAGGTTGGTGCCGCAATTAAGGTCTCCGTAATATGTCAGAATGCCTATTTTCATCGAATGGTGATGGCTAAAAGCTATACGTGGTGGGTTGTGATGTAAACTAATCTTCTGTAAAGGTAGGTAATAATTTATAATCGCACAACCTGTTTCGACAAAAAAAGAGATTTTGAAATTATCCGGTCGTCGGGAGACTTTCGTTTCTGTATTTGCTGAGGGATATTACGAAAAATGCCAGCATCCATATATTGCTGAGGGGGCGTGACAAGGGTGCCCAGTCGGCCATTCCGTGGACGAGGAGGCAGGTGATGAGGCCTATGGAGAAGAGGTACATGACCTTGTAGTTGTCGCTTGCATTGCTGCGCAATATGGGCTTGATTTTATAGAAACAGCGGCCGAAAAAGAACAGGATGGGGAGTGTAAGTATGATGCCAAACTCGGACAACCATATCAGCAGTACGTTGTGTATGGGGTTGGTTGACATGAATTCTTCGGCTCTCCATATGATGCGGCTTACATCGCCGAATATGCGGAAACTGATGTTGGCACGGATATATTCGAGGTGTGAGTTGAGGCCTACGCCTACCCAGGGGTGGTCTGTTATGATTTCGTAGCCGCAGTAGTAGTGCATGAGGCGGGCGAGCATCATCTCGTCCATGTCGCTATTGATGAAGCTGTCTTTAAGGGGGGTGAAGAGTACGGCGGCGGCGATTATGAGTATGAACGGCAGTATCTTGGTGAGGATGTTTTTAAGGGAGAAGATGGAGCTGTTCTGGGTGGTGTACAGGGTGATGAGCAGTATGAGGGATGTGCTTACGGCCAGCATGGAGGTGCGGGAGAATGACATGATGAGGACGAAGAGTGCTGTGATGCCTATCCACAGGCTTTTTTTCTTTTGGTAGCCTATGAGATAGCAGGCGGTGAAGAAGCTTACGATGTATGCCATGTAACCGCCTAAACTGTTGGGGTGCGTGAAGGTTCCGGGGGCTCCGGGACGTGCTTCGGCTCGTATCGATGTTGCTTCGCGGAACAGGTGTACAACTTGGTCGATGCCCAAGATGGGGTAGCAGATGGCGAGCACGGCTTGTAGGATGGTGGTGTAGAGAAATCCTTCGTAGAAGCCTTTCAGAATGACGTCGAGAGAGACACAGCTGCATAGCAGGTAGAGGAAGAGTGCGTAGCTGAGCAGCTGGGCTATTGCTATGGCGGTGGAGGGGACTGCCAGATTGTTGGGGTTGAGCAGGTTGACGGCGCAGTATAGGACGATGACGGCTACGGCATACCAGGGTATGGGGAGGAATTGCCACTTCATGCGACGTGCCATGACGATGAGGAATATGGGGGCTATAATCATGAAGACTTCGAGGCGGAACTTGTAGCCGAATGCGCCGTCGTTGTAGGGGAGGTTGAGGTCTATCAGGGGCAGTCCGAAGCTGACGCAGTTGGTAAAGATGAAGAATGATATGAATATCTCGCACCATTTGTCGAAGGTGAGGTTGCGTGCATTCGCGATTATCTTGAATGTGTATAGCAGGACTGCAAATATGATGAATAGTATGGCTCCCATGTGTCAGACTTTTTTTGTAATGATATGTCTTATGGCGTAGTAGCTTGTTGCCGCAATTCCTATGAGGAGCAAGGCAAGGATGATTGCCGGGTGTATGTGGGCGTAGGAGAGGACTCCTCCTATGATGAGCAGTATGAGTGAGAGGACGAACATGCGGTCGGGGGTGATGCGGAAGGCGAATCGCGAGTCGAAGAGGCGGTATATCATGAGGTATCCGTAGGATATGATGAGTGATATGGATATGCCGGTGAGCCCCCAGCGGTCTATGGTGAGGTAGTATAGCAAGATGGCCAGTATGGCGGTGGAGATGATGGAGGGGAGCCCCCGGTAGGTCTTGCGGGAGCATTGGTATGCGAGGTCGAGGAATGACCCCATGGCGTGCAGGAGTACGGCGACGAAGAGGGGGTATATGTATTTGTAGCTGTCTTGGTATGCGTCGGCTACGATGTATGGGTATAGTAGTTTGAGGGCGAGCGTGGCGAGGATGACTGTCATGCTCAGCAGGAAGAAGTAGCTGTTGAAGATGCGGGAGAAGAAGTGGTTGTGGTCGGCGGCATGCATCTCTTTGATGGCGGTCTCTTGCCATGTTTGGTAGAATATGCCGGCCGCTACTTGCAATATGTTTGAGAATTTGATGGCTACGGCGAAGATGCCGTTGTATTCGAGCCCGAGGTGGTGGTTGATGAAGAGTTTGCTGGTGCTCTCGATGGCCCACCATGCGAGTACGTTGGGGAGGAGCGGGAGGGTGTAGTGGAGCAGGTCGTGCCCTACTTGCCGGTTGTATTCTTTGCGGTGCTTGAAGAAGATGGGCAGGAGCCGGAGCTTGTATTCTATGATGCCGAGGGAGATGATGCGGCTGATGAGGTTGGCCAGAAATATGGAGAGTACGCCCCAGCGGGGTACCATGAGGAAGAAGAGGCTGAGTGCCAGAATGAGGAGGGCGTTGATGACGCCGATGGTTACGAAGAGCTTGGTGTGGCCCAGTCCGCGCACGACTTGTATCATGACATCGTAGCAGCTGAAGGCGATGAGCAGGAGTACGAGGATGGGGTAGTATGCAAGGTGCGAGAGGTAGAAGTAGCCTATGACCGAGAGGATGGCTACGATGACGCTGTTGCGTGTGAGGGTGCGTATGATGTATGATACAACGTCTTTGTGGGAGATGTTGCTGTGCTTGTCGATGAGGAAACGGAAGGCTCCGTCGCGGAGGTCGAAGGTGATGAAGGGTACCAAAAGCATGATAAGGGTTATCGACAAGTCGAAATAACCCATATCGTCTTTTGCTAAGAAGAAGGTATAGAGGGGTACTAATGCGAATGCTATGAGTTTTGCTCCGATAGTACCAATCGCATATATCGAGAAAGTGTTGAGGAATGCTTTGACTCGATTGTCTGCCATGCTCTCATTTTTTGCCGTGTGTACCGGGTTATTCGTGTAATTTGATTCTTATGCGTTCGCCGTTGGGTCCTACTCCGTATCCGTAGCCTTGGCTGCTGTTGGTGGCGTTGACTACGAGTGATACGTTGTGGAGGCGTCCGTCTGTCACGAGGTTGTTGCAGTATCGGATGTATTCGCGTTGGGTGTAGTTGGCGCGGCATACGTAGATGACTGCGTCGGCGATGCGCATCAGTGAGAAGGTGTCGGATACCATGGCTACGGGTGCCGAGTCGACGATGATGTAGTCGTACCGGTTGCGCAACTCGTCGAAGAGGGCGTCTAAGCGGTTGCTGAGGATGAGCTCTGCGGGGTTGGGGGGTACGGGACCGGCTGTGATGATGTCGAGCAACGGATTGATGTTGCTGGGGACGATAATCTGGTCTATCTCGACCTCTTCGGATGCCAGGTAGTTGGTGATGCCGAATCGGGATGAGACATTGAGGTACTCGGAGAGGCGGGGGTTGCGGATGTCGAGCCCTATGATGAGGACGCGTTTTTTGAGGAGTGACAGGGCTATGGCGAGATTGACGCTGACGAAAGACTTGCCTTCGCCGCTGACGGATGAGGTGAGTAACACGACTTTGTCTTTCTTGCCTGTCAGCATGAATTGCAGGTTGGTGCGCAGCAGCCTGAACAATTCGCTTATGGAGCTGTTGTCTCCCTCGTGTACCACGATGTTACTGTTGCTGTGGTGGGTGCATAGCTCACCGAGGATGGGTATGCGTGTCATGCGCTCTACCTCTTCTTTGGTGCTGAACTTTGTCTGGAAGATGGCTCTCAGATACAGGTATATGGCGGGTAGGATGAGACCGATGAGGAAGCCGATGGCCAGCTTCATGGTGGTGGACAGGCTGACGGGTTCTACGAAGTTGTATGCTTCGTCGACTATCTGTCCTTTGGGCGATGCCATGGCGAGTGTGAGGGCGTTTTCTTCTTGTTTTTGGAGCAGGAATATGTATAGCTCTTCCTTGATGGCTTTTTGCCGGAATATGGAGATGAACTCACGCTCCTGGGTGGGCATGGTGCGTATGCGGTCGTAGAATTTGGCCTCTTTGTCGCGGAGGTCTTTCAGGGCGATGTTGGTGCTTTCGAGGGCTGTTTTGACGGTCGATATTACGTTTTGCCGGGAGGCGTCGATTTGTTCTTCGAGCATTTTTAGCGCGGGGCTGCCGGCCTTGGCTGTGTTGGCAAGGTTGAGGCGTTTCAGCGCTAACTCATTGTAGGCTGTTACGGCATCGGCGGCACCTTGGTCGAGCCCGTTTGAGAAGGGTATGAGCGAGTATCTGTTTTCGGGTTGTGAGATGAAGTCGAGGGTGTATTCGAGTATTTTGGCTGTTGTCTCGGTTTCGAGGAGTGTTGCTTGGAACTCTCCGTCTTGTTCGAGGATGATTTTGGCTTCGATTTCGAGGTCGGAGAGTTTGTTGTCTTGTTTGTATTTTTCAACTTTCCGTTCTGCCGAGTCGAGTTCGTGTGCTATCAGGGCCAGTCGTTCGTCGATGAACTGGGCTGTGTTGATGGCCTCGATGTTTTTCTCTTTGATGCCTCGTTTGTTGTATAGGTCGGTAAGTGTGTTGAGCAGCTCTTTGCCATAGTCTATGTAGGCTGTCTGCATGCTGAGGGTGATGAGGTTGGAGAGTTTGTCGGGGATGTAGATATCGACGTTCTTGCCGACGTTTTCGGCGGCGGCGTCGAAGCTGCATACCCGGATGGTGTAGTTGTAGGCCTCGCCTGCTACGTAGTCGGGGGTGGTTGTTACGATGTAGTTACCGTATATGGTGGATACCTCGGCGGGGAGGGTGGTGTCTTTGATGTTGGCTAATGTGTGGAATCTTTTTTTGACTTTGATATCGGCTTTCCCCTCTTCGTCGACTTTAATCTTGAATACCAGTGTCGTGCTGAGTGTGTCGCATTGCATGGTGGGGTCTATCACGTCGATGGCGAAGTCTTTGTATTGTGTCTCGCGGTTGAAGAAGTTCTCTTTGTAGATGCGTGTTTTGTTGAGTCCCATTTTTAAGGCGGCTTCGCGCAGCAGGGAGTGCGACGAGATGACGTGCAGCTCGTCGTCGACGCTGACGCCTTGTCCCATGAGGTTTCCGAGCCCGAATTGTTGCATGAATGCTCCTGCCATGTTGCCCGTGGATGACATGTCGGTGCGTATCATGACGTTGGCGCATACGGTGTATTCGTCTTTTGTTATTTTGGCGTATGCGAATGCCAGAGCGACACAGCATATGACGCTGATGACAAACAGATACCAGTGTTTGACAACTGTTTTTACTAAGTCGGGCAGGCTGATGAGTTCGTTGCTGTTATTTTGTGTTGACGATTCCATGGGCTTTCTATGTGTGTTGGAATGGATGACTTTCTTATTTGACAAACAGGGCTATGCAGAGTGACACGATGACTGATACGGCGGATGTGACGGCGCTGACTACCGATACGAGGTATTGCTTGTCTTGGCTGTAATTGGCGTATCCTTGCCGTGCTTTGTTGGGCTCTACGACTACTACGTCGTTGCGTTGGAGGTAGTAGTAGGGGGATGTGAAGACGTCGGGTTTCGTGAGGTCTAACCGGTGGAAGGAGCGTGTGCCGTTTTCTTCGCGTACGAGCAGGACGTTGCTGTGGTTACCGTATATGGTGATGTCGTTGGCCAACCCGATGGCTTCGAGTATGGTGATGCGTTCGCCGGATACGTCGTATGTGCCGGGCTTGGTTACCTCGCCCAATACGCTGATTTTGAAGTTGGTGCATTGTATGTTTACGATGGGGTCCTCGACGTATCGGCTGATTTCGTTTTTGAGGTATTGTGCCAGTTCATTGCGTTGCATGCCTGCTACTTTGATGCGGCCGAGTACGGGGTAGTCGATGTAGCCGTCGTTGTCGACGAGGTATGTTTGCAACGAGGGTGTCGTCATAATCATCTCTTCGCCCGGTGTCATGAA
>UQMR01000018.1 GCA_900542255.1 uncultured Porphyromonadaceae bacterium | reverse complement strand
CGAATCGCGTCCCGTGAGCGACCTTGTGCTGGGTTGCATACTACAAAGTACTGGGAAAAGAATCAACGGCTATATCGAGGTATATACGCCCGACGGACGGATAGGATATGCACGTCAAAGCGAAGTATCGGACTTCTACGCATGGGCTCATACGGCTCCCGATGTAGAGCGGCTCCAAAAAGAGGCTGTCATGATGACGGGCACAACCTATTTATGGGGTGGCACATCGGTAAAAGGTGTCGATTGCTCGGGACTGACCCGTATGCTCTATTTCTCGCAAGGCATTATTCTGCAACGCGATGCTTCGCAGCAGGCCAACACCGGCGAGGTCTTGGATACGGTATACGCCCCGGGGGTATACCAAAAAGGCGATTTACTATTCTTCGGCAATAGCAAAGGGCGCATAAACCATGTTGTCATCTACCTCGAAGATGGGAAATATATACAATGTGCAGGCCGGGTAAAGACCAATAGTCTGCGGCCCGCCGACGCGGCTTATGAAGACAAAAAGATATTGGCCGCCCGTCGTATCGTCACGGCCACAGGCACACCGGGTATTACCCGTGTCGCTGAACATCCGTGGTACTTTTGAAAACAGACAGCCATCATGAAAAGAAGAGATTTTCTACGTTGCGCCGGAATGGGGCTTGCCGGAATCGCCCTTATGCCCGACCATCTGTTTGCCGCCCAGGTTGGCATTCCAAACACTCCTGCCCCCAAAGGAGGCCTCCATCTGACATTCCGCCCCTACCGGCTTGACCTGATACATACATTTACCGTATCGAAGAGCTCACGCACCTTCACGCCCGATGTTCTTACTTTCATAGAATATGATGGCGTAACCGGTTATGGCGAGGCTTCTATGCCGCCCTATTTGGGCGAGACACAAGAGAGTGTTTGCAACTTTCTGTCAAAAGTAGACTTGTCGCAGTTTTCCGACCCTTTCCGCATGGAAGAAATACTCGATTATGTCGATGGTATCGCTCCCGGCAACCCGTCGGCCAAGGCTGCCATAGACATAGCCCTGCACGACCTTGTAGGCAAATTATTGGGACAGCCATGGCACAGAATCTGGGGCTTGTCGCCCGAGAAGGCTCCCTATACATCGTTTACGATAGGCATAGATACCCAAGAGGTCGTAAGGCAAAAGGTGGCAGAAGCATCGCCTTATAAGATATTGAAGGTAAAAGTAGGTGTCCCCCATGATAAAGCTACCATAGAGACCATCAGGAGCATGACCGACAGGCCGATATGTGTCGACGCCAACGAAGGCTGGAACGATAAAAACCGTGCCCTCGAAATGATAGAGTGGCTTGCCCGGCAAAATTGTCTCTTCGTAGAGCAGCCTCTCCCCAAAGAGATGGTAGAAGAAACGGCGTGGCTCAGGGAGCGCAGCCCACTGCCCATCATCGCCGATGAAGCCATACAGGGCCCTGAGGATATAGCCCATATCTATGGCATCTATGACGGCATAAATATCAAGCTCATGAAGAGTGCCGGCCTCTACAAGGCATACCAAATGGCTATTACCGCAAAAACCTTGGGTATGAAAGTGATGATAGGCTGCATGACCGAAACGTCGTGCGCCATATCGGCAGCAGCCCAGCTCTCACCCCTGGCCGACTGGGCCGATTTGGATGGCAACCTGCTCATCTCCAACGATTGTTATGACGGAGTAAAAGTCATAGACGGCAGAATCACACTCAACGACAAACCCGGGATAGGAGTTTCTCCCCGATAAATATGATATGCTGTATGAATAAATTTTGTTCCCTTTGTGCAATACTCGGCCTATCGATGGCTATGCTTACCGGATGCGATAAGAAGAACGACGCCATAGAAACGCCGCCCGAAGCCCCCACCCGCTTTGTCGGTGCCGACCTGTCGCAATGGCTTGTGTATAATGAGAATCATGCCATATACACCGACAATGGCTCGCCGATAGAGAACGTTCCGCAATATTTCGCCCAAAAAGGGTTCAACATCGCCCGCATAAGGCTGTTTGTCGCACCCGACATGCAAAGCGAAGCATGCCAGGATATCAATTACGTCATCAGGACAGCCCGGGCCTGCATAGATGCCGGCATGTTGATTTGCCTCGATTTCCATTATTCCGACACATGGGCCGACCCCGGCAAACAATATACCCCCAAGGAGTGGGAGTCTCTCTCTGTTGCCGAAATGGCCCAACAAGTCTACAACTATACCCGGGAGAGCCTCTCTCGGCTGAAAGAAGAGGGCATCACACCCGCACAAATTCAAATTGGAAACGAAATCACCGGCGGAATGCTATGGGAAAGCGGCCGCATAAGCGTATGGGACGAAGCGGCCAACACACCTACGCAATGGGAAAACTTCCTGTCATACTTGCGCAATGCTTCCAAGGCTTGCAGAGAGGTGTGTCCCGATGCCCAGATTATCATCCATATCGACCGCGGCGGTGACAGCGAGACAGCTATACGTTATTACCAAAAAGTTGCCAACATCGACTACGATATCATAGGGCTGAGTTACTATCCTTTCTGGCATGGCTCTTTCTCGCAGCTCGAAACGACACTGCAATCTTTGCAAAACAAATTCCCTCAAAAAGAGATCATGATAGTAGAGACCGCCTACCCTCACCAAAAGAGCGACTATGGCGAGAGCGGCAATGCCGCATGCGCCTATCCCTTTACGCCCGAGGGACAGGCGAGCTACCTTTCGGACCTCGTACGGTTACTGAAACGATATGACAACGTAACCGGGGTATATTACTGGTACCCCGAAGAGACGTATGTCGAACCGTTCTACGGAAGGATAGACCTGCACCGAGGCATGTTTGACGAATATACCGGCGAGGTTCTACCCGCAATAAATCAACTGAAAGATTTCCTGCAATAGACTGCTCCGGCCATCTGGAATATCGGCTACTACCCCATTAATCCCCCAACGGTGCCTATCACATCCGTTTGGCAATCTCTTCGGTTGTTATAATGGTAAATACCGGCTTGCCATCGGGCGTATAATTGGGGGTAGCTATACCGAACAAATCCCCTATAAGGCGTTCCATCTCTTCGCCCGAGAGCACTTGTCCCACCGGGATGGCAACCGACTCGGCAAGAGAGAGAGCAAGACGCATAAAGAGGTCGTCGGCAACGGAACGCTCCTTAGAGTCTGCGGCAAGAAACATTTGCTCCAACAAAGAGTGTATGTCGATGCCCTCTATACCTACGGGGACACCGCAAACCGAGTATGAGCCGTTGCCCATATCCGAAATATCGAATCCCAGCTGTTGCAAAACGGGCTGCACGTCATCCATCAAAGCCGCTTTCGACGGGCTGAGGTGAATCAGCTCGGGATACAATATTTTTTGCGACGGCAGTTGCGTCTGCTTCTCGCGTCGTGCCATATACTGCTCATAAAGCACTCTGACATGCGCCCTATGCTGGTCTACCAATAAAAGCCCGGTTTTAGAGGGGGTCACGATATAGCGGCCCTTGAATTGCAAAAACAACGAGGTCGACATGGTTGAGTCGAGGTTGATGCCAAGACCGGGTTGTCGAGAGTTGATACTATCTTCATCGGTGAAGATGGCATCACCGGCCGATTGCATTCGGGAGGGGTCACAGCCTTCATCGGCAACAGGAATATCGTTTTTTGCATCGTTAAATCCGGCATATAATTTCTGCCAGTCATAGTCGGGGCGTTTCACAGAAGAGCCTCCTGCCCCACCCGATTTCTTAAACGGGTTATACGACGGGTCATACCCTCGCGACGGGGGTATCACAGGAATATTTGCCGTGAAAGCCGGTATTTCCGGCGCATCTGCCATATCGAAATCGATAGAGGGTGCTGCACAGAACTTACCGAGAGCCTCTTTGACCGCAGCCATCACAATAGGCCATATAGCCTGCTCATTTTCAAATTTTATCTCTGTCTTGGTAGGATGTATGTTTACGTCGATAGTTTCGGGAGCCACCGTAAAGAAGAGAAAATAATTGGGCATTTCCTTCTCCGGAATGAGCTCCTCATACGCCTTCATAATAGCCTTGTGAAATCCGGGATGGCGCATATAACGCCCGTTGACGAAAAGATATTGCAAAGCACCCCGCTTGCGTGCCGCCTCGGGTTTTCCCACATATCCGTTTATCGTCACGACCGACGTCTGTACCTCTACGGGCAGGAGCTGCTGGTTGAAGCTTTTCCCGAAAAGCGCAACGATACGCTGGCGAAGCGAACCGGGGAAGAGACGGTACACTTCTTTGTCGTCATGCGTCAGAACAAACTCTACCTCGGTGTTTGCCAATGCGATGCGTTCAAATTCGTTGGCGACATTACTATACTCTATTTGATTGTTTTTCAAAAACTTGCGACGAGCCGGCACATTAAAGAAGAGATTTTTCACGGCAAAGTTGCTACCCGGCTGCATCGCAATACACTCCTGCGACTCACAGCGCGAAGCAGCCATGCGCAAACATGTACCCAGCTCATCCTCGGCACGACGGGTGCGCAGCTCCACTTGCGAAACAGCAACAATAGATGCCAGCGCTTCGCCTCGGAACCCCATCGTATGCAACGAAAACAAATCGTTGGCCTGCTTGATTTTAGACGTAGAGTGCCGCTCGAATGCCAGGCGGGCATCGGTCGGCGACATTCCCGTACCGTTGTCGATGACTTGAATAAGCGTACGCCCCGACTCTTTCAAAATGACACTGATATGAGTAGCACCGGCGTCAATGGCATTCTCCACCAACTCCTTGACTACCGACGCCGGGCGTTGTATCACCTCTCCGGCAGCTATCTGGTTGGCAACAGAATCGGGTAAAAGATGTATTATATCGCTCATGACACAAGGTTGTTATAGATTGAATTTATGTCCCGGCGTACGCACGTCGGTCGAATCGGTCGCACCAACCGATGAGGAGGTTTTCCTGTATATATCGTACTGGTCTTTGGGCCGCTCTGCCTCATACCATTTGTAACGGGGCAAATATATAAGCCCTTTTCTCAGTTTTTCCATCGGATACATTCGTCCTGTAACGAGCGGCCACATAATCATCTTATCCATCTTGTTGTCTTTCAAGAAGATATTCAGGAAACTCGCATCGGCATTGAACATGCCTATCAGCGTAGAGTCTTCTTCCTGAGGGAAAAAGATTGTCAACACATTACCCGACGTCTCGATGCGACGCATCTCCCCACCCTCGAAAAAGGACTTCATTTCATTGCCTGACATCTGGTCATAATATGGCCCCTCTTTCCACTGCGCGGCAAAAGCCGAATTGATAACATGTGCCCAATCGATGGTAGAGTCATTGAAGAAGAGGCGTATGGTATCGCCCAGTATTTGCTGGTTACCGCTCCACATGATAGGGTTGCCATACATAGAGAGGGTTGTATCGCGTGCTACATATTGCATAGAATCGCATACGCCTTGCGCATCGACCCTATAAAATCTCACGCCATAGTAGGCCTTGACTATTCGCGTAGAGTCTATGTCGACAAACGACAATAAGGTATCGGCATGGAGATACAGTGTGTCTTCCCGCGAATATTCCATGACCCGTGCGCTGTCGGTAGCAAAAGCATAATCGGTTTTTTCGTTATAAAAGCCGTACTGCCCTTCCATGATGATATATTGCAAGGAGTCAACCATGCGCATATTGCCAAAAGCCTCGCCAAAGCCTATATTCCTATCATAATATAGCGTGTCGCCGGTAAGCGAGCGACTGTCTCCTATGAGCAACGAGCGGTCGAGCAGCATGGCATGGTCGGCCTCGGTATCATACCATCCGTTGGTCGTTTGTATCGTGTTGCTGTCCGATACTATCGTAGAGGGCCCCCGCAGATAGCTTATCTTGGTGTTGGTATTATATGTGAGCGTATCGGAATAGATAACATACTTCTCGTTGGTAAGAACTACATCGAAGTTGAATATGGCATCTTTCGTGTCGGGCGAATACTGCCCATAAAGCGATGTAAGCTCGTTTTTCTCGTCGACGATAGACCCTCCATCGAAGAAATAGCCTATGTTGGGACGCATCTCGTAGTTGAGACTGTCGGTAAACAGGGTAACATTGCGGTTTTCCATGCGCACATTATCGCGCAATCGTGCAATCTGCTCATTGCCATCGAAGTATAATACATCGCCATATATAAACAGCGTGTCGCCTTGCTCCATGCGCACGTTACTGAAAGCATCGAGCGAGTTGTTGGCTTCGTAGAAATAGGCGCTATCGCAGTACATATACATGCTATCCTTGCGAAACTGCACGTTGCCATGCAATACCCTGTAATCGGCACTTTGCTCGGCGTCGAAGGTAAGCGAGTCGGCATGAAGAAGGTATACTTTCTCTTTCTTTGTGCTTTTGGCGGTTGATGCAGCGGCAGGACGCGGCTCTTCACGAGGTATACCCCATACCGTCGTTGCACACAATAGGAGAACAAGTAATGGCGACAGAGAGATTTTCTTCATATCGAAAGATTAGGATTCTCTATATACTTTGTCGGGAAAGTTCATCGCTCCTTTACCCAGCCTTCGTGCTCGAAATCGCAGTTGCGCCACTCTTCCTTAATCCGGACATAGGTATCCTGCTGCTTTTGCTCAACCCAGTCTGCCAGGATTTGCTGCCGCTTGTGGTTTTCGAGCATATTGGCAATTACCTGATAGTCGGTAGCCAAATCGGCCTTATGAACCGGCCTGCGGGAACGAAGTTTCACAAGTACAACCATCTCTTTGTTGTTGGTCACATCGATGGTGGTAATAGGTCGTGAAATCTCACCCACTTCAAGCCCGGCGACTGCCTTGGCAATGTCTTGGGGTAATTCGCTCATCTCGAAACGGGTAGAACCGGTATTGGCATTACTCATGAGACCCTCGTTGTAACGTGTGTTCTTGTCTTGCGACACGTAAGGAACAATAGACTCGAACGTGAATTTCTTGTTGAGTATATCGGTGCGGATAGAGTCGAGCGTGTGTACGGCTTCATCTATGTCGCTTTGCGATACACGCGGTTTGAGCAAGATATGGCGACAATTTATCTGGTCGCCGCGCTTCTCTATGAGCTGTATGATGTGATAGCCAAACTCTGTTTCGACAATCTTGGAGACCTTCTTGGTATCGTTCAGGTTGAAGGCCACGGCCGCAAACTCGGGAGCCAAGGAGCTTTTGCCTATAAAACCGGTCTCTCCTCCCCGAAGAGCGGTTCCCCGGTCTTCCGAGTTTAAGATGGCCAACGTAGAGAACTCCCGCTCGCCCGAATTGACTTGGTCTGAGAACTCGCGAAGACGGGCTTTTACATTGTCTATCTCCTGTTGGGGTACTTTGGGATATATCGATATTACCTGTACTTCTACCTGCAACGGTATGGTAGGGATGCTATCTGCCGGCAACTTGGCAAAATACTTGCGCACCTCGGCCGGTGTCACCTTCACATCTTTCACCAAAGTACGTTGCACCTCCTGCACAATGCTGTTATTGCGCACATAGTCGGCCAACTCTTCACGGATGGACGACATGGGCTTTCTGAAATACTCTTCGACCTTCTCCTTCGAACCGAGCTGGTCTACGAAAAAGTTGAGCTGGGCATCGACTCTCTGAAACACCATGCTCTCACTGACGGTAATGGTATCCAGTTTTGCCTGATGCAAGTATAATTTCTGCACAGCCATCATCTCGGGGATTACACAATAAGGATCGCCGTTGATTTTCTGTCCTTCGTATTGCATTTGCTTTATTTGGGTCTCTACTTCCGATTTATAGATAGGTTCGTCACCCACGACCCACACGACCTCGTCGATAACATTATTCTGGGCCGACAGCGATACCGCCCATGCGAATATCATACAAAATACGAGACTTAAAGATTTCAGTTGACAGTTCATATCGATATATTATTTTTTCTTATTTCCCATAATGGCGGTTATATCGCCATAAAAATATTCTACACGCCCCTCACTCACAGCCCGATTGTAGACATCGCGCTTCAACTCTTCGTTAAACTCCACACGCGAGCGGTTGGCCAGAATCTCTATGATTCGCTGGCGGGCAAATTCATACGGCATAACCGAACCGGCGGTCTTGTATTCACTGATATGCAACAAATATACATTGTCGTTTTGCGAGACTTCCAAATCTTTATGCAGCCGCAGAAAAGAGTCGTCATTGCCAAAATCATAGGGGATATTGTCTTTTACATCATCAAACCACACCCAATGGTCGTAGAAATAGTCATATCCTATGGCATTTTTTATGGCATACTTCTCTATTTTCTCCACCGCACTCTGCGACCCCGATGCTACCCACGAACGGAGCGAAGACAAGGAGGGGGCATTCTTCGGCACTTTCAACAGCAATCCTTTCACGATGGGCTTATGCAATGTAAAACGCTTGCTGTTACTTTCGTAAAACGATTTGATGGTATCTTCGGGGAACTCCTCTGCCACCCGTTCATCGGCAAGTCGGCCGCAATATTCATAGACAAACAAATCCCGCCGATAGTCTTCGACAAGGCGGTCCAGATGATGGACATCCGACAAGTTCTTCCGGGCCACATCATACAACAAGACCGAAGAGACCCACTTCTCGATATACTGTCGGGCAAAGTCTTCCCGCTCTTCGGCGGTAAGTCCGGCGGGCATATCTTCTTCGAGTTGTCGCTTCGTCAAGGCATAGTCATCTATACGCACCAACAAATCTTTTGTGTCGGTTCGATTATCGGAACATCCCCATGCTGCCAGCATGAGGATGCCCATTATACTTGTATATTGTAATATGCCTTTCACTTTTTACGAGGCGCAATTCGCTCATAAAAGTACAACGAAACAATCAATTTCGTTTATCACTTAATTGTTTTTAATACATCTTCGTTTATTACAACCGTTGCTTCGTCATTGAGTCGAGCCAGCCACTGTTCCTCGAGATATTCTTGGTAATCGGCGGTTACTTGGCCACGCACATCGGTATATGCCTCGGGCTTTTTCAGCTTCTTACCCGTTACAAACACAACGGGCAGTTTCTCATCGCGCTGTGCAGGCTCGCCTTTGAATACCAGCTCGTCTACCAAAGCATCGTCTCCTTTGACATAAATTCCTTTGCGAATAGATACCTGTATCAGAGAATCGGTATTAAACTCATTCTCTATGTCGGCTACCGACGCATCGAAAGAGAATTTTTTCATCCGTTTTTTCACTTCACGGGCTACCGTGTCATTGGAGCACGATACGATATAGCCTTTGAAATGAGGCTCGTCCCATGCATATTTCTTTTTGTTTTTCTTGAAGAAACGGGTCAACCCCTCGGTGTCGGCAGATGCTTTTCCCCACACCTCTTTATTGCTTATTTCGAAGAGCAACATACCGTCGCGGTACTCGTTGATAAGGTTGTAAAACTCGGGGTATTTCTTGTCGAGATTGGCTTTCTCCAAATCGAGCACTCCCTGTGTGGCAAGGCGGTCGAGGGCATTAGCCACTACCTTGTCGGCCTCCTGAGTAGCCAATATGCGACTGTTACCCAGCGAAGCTGCCACTTCCGAAGCCGTTATCTGCTTGTCTCCGTAAGTTGCCAGAACGGAATTGTTTTGCGCCAGTGTTGCTACAAACAGCGAGTCGGCCTTGCCGGTAAGGCTCAGGGCTGCGACTTTATCCAATTGTGCCGAGTCGCAACGGTAGTTGTATTGTTGTTTCAACTTGGCTATCATCGATTCGCGAGCCATGCTGCCGCGCTCGTCACGGGCTATGCGTTGTTCGAGTTGACTGCGCATCTCGTTAAAGGGCAACAACGAACGGCTATCGAGTAATTTTATGATATGGAAGCCGTACATCGAACGCACCGGGGCTGCTATATCGCCCTTCTCTTTCAGGGCAAAGGCGGCATTCTCAAACTCCTTGACGAAGTCTCCTACTCCACACCACGGCAGCTCTCCACCGCGGGATGCATTCGACTTGTCGTCCGATTTCTCTCGGGCAAGGGTTGCAAAGTCGGCACCTTCCTGCAACTCCTTGTATATTTCGTCGGCCAACGCTTTCTTGCGTTCAACCTCCTCGGGGGTTGCATTTTGAGGCACTTGTATGAAGATGTGGGCACAGAGACGCTCGCCCATATCGGGACGTACATTATGTACCTTTATGATATGATAACCGAAACGGGTCTCTACCAAATCTGAGACTTCGCCGGGTTTCATAGAAAAAGCTACTTTTTCAAAGGGATATATCAATCTGCCGCCTTTTATATATCCGAGGTATCCGCCACGACCTTTGGCACTCGGGTCGTCCGAGTATTGTTCGGCAAGGGCGGCAAAATCGGCTCCTTCACGGGCTTGTTGCAACACCTCTGTGGCTTTGCGGCGCACCTCCTCGCGGGCCGCGGCATCGGGAAGGTTCATCGTAGAGAATAATATGTGGCTCATTTCGACATTTACTTTGAGCCGGTCATAAGCCTCCTGCAAGAGTTTCTCCTCCATCTCACGGTCTATCAGGTAAGGCTTTGCAAGCTCGTCGCGATAACCGTTCAACTCGGTACGGAAAGCGGCTGTGGTATCGATACAGGCCTTCTCGGCAGCATCGACTTTGAGCTTATAATTGATAAACAGCGGGAGGTATTCATCGATACTGTTAGTATCTACTTGTTGCCGATTATTCTTATGATAGATATACTCAAACTCTGACTTTGTAATGTTCTTTCCGTTGATGGTCATCAAAACCGGGTCATTATCTTGCGCCCCGGCAAACATACTTAGTCCGGCAAAAACAAATGCCGCCAACATCGATTCTCTTTTCATTCCTTTGTCTTTTGCTTTGCCCACAATCATGAGCATGTTACTATTTGCTTCTCTATTGTCATAAAACGGGACAACATACAAAAAATTGTCTGTCGCCCCGGTATAAATCAATTCTTGTTCACCAACACATCACACGCATCAACCTCTGCTGTAATTGGGAGCTTCGCTTGTGATATTTACATCGTGCGGGTGGCTCTCGGTGACTCCTGCTGTCGTTATTCTGGTAAACTTGGCATTGTGCAGCTCTTCTATGTTATGAGCGCCGCAATATCCCATACCCGAGCGCAGGCCGCCTATCATCTGGTACACCACTTCATAGAGCGAACCTTTGAAAGGAACTCGTGCCGCAATACCTTCGGGAACAAGTTTCTTCACGTCATTCTCCCCGTCTTGGAAATAACGGTCTTTCGAGCCTCTTTCCATGGCTTCGAGCGAACCCATGCCGCGATATGATTTGTATTTACGGCCATTGTAGATAATGGTTTCGCCCGGCGACTCCTCTACACCGGCCAACATACCGCCCAACATGACCGAATACGCTCCGGCTGCCAAGGCTTTGACAATATCGCCCGAATATCTGATACCGCCATCGGCTATCAAGGGGACATCTGTTCCTTCGAGGGCTTTTGCCACATCATATACGGCCGAGAGCTGCGGAACACCTACACCGGCAATCACACGTGTCGTGCATATCGAGCCGGGGCCGATACCTACCTTCACGCCGTCGGCACCGGCAGCGACCAGATATTTGGCGGCTTCGCCTGTGGCTATGTTGCCTACAACGACATCCAAATCGGGGTATTTGGCCTTTACGGCTTTCAATACATCTACAACGCCTTTGCTATGGCCATGTGCGGTATCTATCACTATGGCATCGACGCCAGCTTCTACCAAGGCGTCGGCACGTTGCATAGAATCGTTTGTCACACCGATACCGGCAGCGACACGCAAACGGCCCAACTTATCTTTGCAGGCATTGGGCTTGTCTTTGGCTTTGGTTATGTCTTTATATGTAACCAATCCTACCAGACGGCCGTCTTTATCTACAACCGGAAGTTTCTCTATCTTATATCGTTGCAGTATATCTGCCGCTTGTTGCAAATCGGTCGATTGCGAGGTCGTGACCAGATTCTCTTTCGTCATGACATCGTCGACCAGTGAATCGAGGTTGCGCTCGAAACGCAAATCGCGATTTGTAACGATTCCTACAAGTTTCTTATTTTCATCTACAACGGGGATACCGCCGATATGAAACTCTTTCATTATGGCCAAAGCCTCTCTCACCGTAGAGCCGCGTGTAATGGTCACAGGGTCATATATCATGCCATTCTCGGCCCGTTTCACGGCATGTACCTGACGGGCTTGCTCGGCAATAGACATATTTTTATGTATCACGCCAATACCGCCCTCGCGAGCTATGGCAATGGCCAACTTTGCCTCGGTTACCGTATCCATGGCGGCCGAAACAATGGGGACATTCAACTTGATATTGCGTGAAAATCTTGTCGATAACTCGACATTACGGGGAAGAACTTCGGAATAGGCCGGTATAAGAAGTACGTCGTCAAACGTAAGCCCATCCATCACAACCTTATCTGCAATAAATGACATAATGACTAAATTTTATTGCACGCAAAGATAAGTATTTTTACAGAACAAATATCTACGCAAGATGTATTTTTATTATTTTTATAATGAATTTGCCATATAAAAAACCGGCCGATACGTCACGCACCAGCCGACTGAACATATAACAAGTATGATGAAAAGGTTCTTCGCAACAAATATAGGTAATTTATTTTTATTTGCAAACATTTTTGCAATAAAATCACAGCATAGATATAAAAATATCGCCTTAATGGGATTTTTTATTATAAACAAACACATCCGATGAAATTTTCGGCTTCCAACTGCTCGTTATAGCCGTATGATGGGTCAATCGAACGTCACCCCGGGATTCATCAACATGGGCGAACGCCAATCTATGCCATATTTGTGCAAGACCCTCTCTTTTACAGACCAATACTTAAAACAAAAGCCCATACAAACAGGCTCCCCGGCCAACTCCACGCCGACCTCGGCCTCTACCTTGTCTATAATATTTTCCCATTGCTCGGTATATTCAACCGGGTCTGCTTTGAGATGCCCCATTTGAGGAGCCTTTTCAATAGCTTTCATCTTTTCGGCTCCCAATATCGCCACGACATCGGCTTCGACCGTTCCAAGCCATGTATTGCAATCGGTAAGAAGCGCCAGTCGATATAAATCGCCGGCAATATCTTCCAGGTTCTCGGGGTCGGGCTCGGGCAAGGCTTTTTCATAACCCAACCGAATAGCAAGCAGTTTCATCATCAATCGCGGATGCCCCGTCCCACGCAAGCAATAGCATACACGACCTAACACCTGTGAATAGATACTTAGCTTTCCGGGGTCTGTCGTAAGAGAGCCCGCGAGCATAGCATACAGCTCTTGTGCCAAAGGAGCAATAAGCCAGCTCCTGGATGTATGCCAATATGCCTCGGCGAGCAAGCAATCACACATCAGCAAATCGTCTCGACGGCACTCTTCATAGTTGTCGCCCAGCAACAACGCCCGTATGGTCTCAAATACCGTGCATCCCAACTTATAGTACTCGTCGGTATCGGCATCGACCTCTTCGCGTACCGATAGTATCGCCTCTACTCTGCCGTTTATCGACAACCGGCTATCTTCTGCTATCGATTTTATTTGAGCCGCTCTATTCATATCGACCTCAACCTGTCTCATAGGGTTACATGGAAATCATAAAACCGCGAACCTGCGAAAAACGACCTTTCTGCAAATCGTCGGGAGCAATCAAGAAATAAAATACACCATCATCCATAAAGCGGAGTGTATAATCGTCTCCTTCATCGGTATCTACTTGCAACAAGACTTTCCAGCCTTCGCAGGGTGCGTCCCAGTCTTCCCAAGGTATCATAAATGGCGAGCCCAACAATTTGTGTCCATCGCAATCATCTTTTCCCGATGCACAATACTGCCACTCTATACGCCGGCATGGCAAGGCCATAGGCTCGTCATTTTCATCTACGAGTATCTTCGTTTCGATGCGTGGCATATCTTCGGGAGCAACATATATCACCCTCGTATCTTCGAGCGGCCATACGCCTTCGCAGGACACCTCGGGGTCGTCATAGCCAAGATAATAATCTATACGGGCAAAAAAGCATAACAGGCCCTCTTTGGGAAGGGGCGTATCGTATGCGGCCAGATCAGAGCAATTTACCTGACATATAAAGGTCAACGGATACTCCTCGCCGTTATCATCTCTGTAATTCGGATAATCCATATCGACCGGCAACTCGGGGTCACCCCACCATTTGCTTTTGCCAAAGAGTTTATCATCACCAGCAGGATGCAAAGAAATTCTCACTGTCATAGTTTTTCTTTTAGGTATCGTTTCACCAAAATCTATGGCACATGCCTGATTATCTTTTTGTTTTGTCTATTTTAGGAATAGACTGGTCATTTCTCATAGGCGAAGACCTGTCGATAACGGACGTATCGCTATCGCGGCCACCCTCGTCATCTGTACTGTCATCACCCGTAGTATCTGCCTCGGCCTCTGCTGCATCTGAGGTATCGTCGGCCTCTTGCTCTGCGGCACATACCGTCAGCAGTATCACGCTTACATTATCGCGTCCTCCGGCCTGCTTGGCAGCAGCTATAAGAGCTTCCACATCGGCATTATCGGCTAAAATAGAGCTAATCTCTTCATCAGAAATCATGTCGCTCAAACCATCGGAACAAATCAAGAACCGGTCGTCATCGATGATTTGCATGGTCATCTCCTCGACATCGGCAAAGACTTTTCCACCTGCTCCCAAAGAGTTATAAATTAAGTTAGAAGGCTGCGACATATCACCGGTAAGCTCTCGCATAGAATGATCTACCGAAAGTTGTTTCAATATTCCGTTCCTATACCGATACAAGCGGCTATCACCTACATTGATGCGATATATACGACCTTCGTAAGCAAATATTCCTACCATTGTCGTGCCCAATCCGGCATACTCGCGATGCTCTTCTCCGTAACTTATTATCGTAGCATGCATATCTGTCACCCACGCCTTCACTTGTGCGACCAATCCATCGACGGAAAGGCCGGCAGGCAAACTTGTAAAAAACGAATCGAAAGATTTTGCTGCCATTTCGCTGGCTATCTCACCACCTTCATATCCACCCATGCCATCGGCTACAATAGCAACGAAACGTGAATTAGGCTGTAACTCTGCCACAAAACGATCGACAGCGTCTCTATATAAACCACCTGCCAACAAGGCTATATCTTCATTATTGGTGCGTACGCATCCTACGTCGCTTGCAACTTGACACTGTAATATCATAGACTCCATGTTTTTATTCTACAATAAAATCGAGCGTAGCAATACGAACCGTATCGCCAACAGATATAGGATACGGTGCATTAACCGACAAACTCTTGCCATTCACCATTGTTCCATTGGTGGAACCTAAGTCGGTAATAGTCCAACCTTGTGTTGTATATGCAAGACGGGCATGTGTTCCCGATACATAGGGTTGATTGCTAAACTGCGCCACATAGTCGCCATTACGACGACCTATAATAGCACCATCTTTCAATATAAGCACAATACCTTCTGCACGACATACCAATTTGGTGGGTGTAACCATATTTTGCATACCGGGCTGAGCAGTTGGCTTTGCGGTCGATTGATTTACATTTCCACCCGCTGCCATCGGCGGTCGCTGATTTTGCGCAGCGTTGTAATTCGGCTGCATGCCACTTGCCGGTTGCGGATTGACAGGCTGATTCATCTGTACACCACCTGACGTTTGCGGACTGACAGGTTGAGAGGTTGCGGGAGACGACGCACTTTTGCTTGCAGGCACAAGGGGCGTGCGGCATTTAGAACAGAATTTGCCTTTCCCGAAAATATGACATTGTGGACAATACATCAATTCAGCACCGCATTGGTCACAATAGAAACTATCGTTTTCTATATTTTTACTGCAATGAGGGCATTTTACGAGATCACTCATATCAAAATGGTCTTAAATAAATCGATTATCGGGACTATTCCTACCCGTAATCTACAAATCATTCTTATCAATAGCGGTAAACACGATAACCTTTATAAGAAAGGATTTTGTATCACCTTCACGTTTACATATTCTCAAAAAGCAACAGTTTTATTGAAACGTGCGGCTATCCTCCTGTCGGCTTCAAGCCATTGTTGCATTTCGGACGAGCTTCCTGCCGCAATACAGATTAAACGGCCTTTGGCGTCATCTAAATTTGCTATTAAAGCATCCATGGTTTCTTTTCCGAAATAATCATTATCTCCCAACATGAGCGAATAGGCCTCATCGATAAACAGCACTCCTCCATTCGCATCCTTGAAGGCATTATTTACCAGCGCTTTCGACATTCCTACGAAAGATCCCACAAGGTCGGCTCTCGACACTGTCACCACTTTATCGGAGGTTAACATACCCTCGGCAAAAAGAATCTCAGCCATCATGCGAGCAGCCATACTCATATCGGTATCGGCTTCTCCCATAAAGAGATAATTATCGAAAAAACGGCTCATATTTCCGCCTCGGCTCTTTTCCATTTTTATATTAGAAACCTTGTCTGCTATCTCCTTCTTAAAAGAATCGCACCCGGACAAAGGAGCCAATATTTCTTTATAATCCATATTATTTATACTATTTAATTATCATATTATTAAATGAGCATATCTTCTGCCAGCAATTGGCAGAACATCATTTTATCAAAGTCGGGACGCTCCATTGCCTTACGCAAACGGGCACTTTGGTTTATCTTCACTTTTGCGAAATAGTTGTTTACCTCACGTGCATTACCGAAGTTGCGACCCTTGTTGCGACAGAGGGTATCAAAGTAACTACGCATTGCCTGTTCTGCCTCGGCATCGAGTGTCAGATGGTCTTTCTTCGCCTTATTCAGGAATATCTCCGACAACTGCTCTGCATTATAGTCCTCAAAAATGATGGTTTTATTGAAGCGAGAGGTCAAGCCCGAGTTCGTATCGAGCCATTTTTGCATCTCATACGGATAACCGGCTGCAATACATATCATCTTACCCTTGTAATCGAGCAACATGCGCAGCAACGTCGCCGTAGCATCTTTACCGAACCCATGCGGACCGTCGTCGAGCGAATAGGCCTCGTCGATAAACAGCACTCCTCCGATAGCGCGTTTCACTACCTGTTCGGTCTGCTTGCCGGTCTGTCCTATATATCCGGCTATAAGGTCTTTGGCCGTGACATCGACCACCTTGTTGCTCGGCAGCATACCTAACGAATAGAAGATGTTGCCCATAATGCGCGCTACGGTGGTCTTTCCCGTTCCGGGATTACCGATAAACAGATAGTGATCGGAGATGCCTTCGAATTTCTTACCCAACGCTTCGGCTTTGCCGCGCTCGATGTTGATGTAGTCGGCTATACCGCGTACCTCGTCTTTTACCGAATCGAGCCCTATCAGGTTGTTCAGCTCTGCGAGGCACTCGTTTACATCGACTTTCTTGGGCGGATCGTACGGTATATCGGAGGCTTCTATCGTCAAATACATATCGGGCGTCATATTTTCGTTCATGTGCGCCACCAAACGGTCTGATTGTCGAGAACGTGTACGGTCAAACAGTTTCACCATTTCTCCGGCGTTTCCGAAATTCTCATCCTTGGCCGATACCATCTCGTCAATACACTTCTCCAAAAGCTCTTCAGCTTCGGGTGTAAACTTGTAGTTCTTCTTAGCCGCCAACTGATTATATATCGTATGTAACTCATCGGCTGTGTAATCTTCGATATGCAGGAAGTGCGTGAAACGGCGTTTCAATCCGGGATTGGCATTGTTGATGAACTCTTCCATCTCGGCACGGTATCCCGCCAAAATAACGACGAATTTGCCGGCATCGTTGCTCATACGTGTCATAAGGGCATCTACTGCCTTTGCTCCGTTTTGGTCTCTACTTCCACCGGCATCGAAGGGCATCAGGTTATAGGCCTCGTCGATAAAGAGGATACCGCCCATTGCCTCGTCGCACGCCTTATCTACATTAATAGCCGTATCTTCTATATACGAACTGAGCAGACTCTTGCGCTCGCGTTGTACCACCTTGTCGGATGGCAACAACCCTATCGCCTTGAATATCTCGCCCATCTTGCGTGCAATAGTTGTCTTACCAGTACCGGGATTACCCGTTATTACCAAGTGTACGGTAGGAGCCTCGGCTCCTGCAAGCCCCATCTCCATCATGCGGCGATTGAGCATGATTTTGTTTGCGATAGAACGGATCTCCTTCTTCACGCTATCCATGCCGACAAACTCATCAAGCTCCTTCATAATATCGTCGATGCTCTTTTCTTTGGTAGCCTCGGCTCCTTCAATGTCTTCACGAGTCAACACATACAACATCGAGGCGTCGTATTGAGGCGTATTTTTGATTGCCTGTAACCTCTTGGCCTGATTCTTGACAGCATTATCGTATGTATTGCGTACTTCACGCGCATTACCGAAGTTGCGCGTACGAGTAAGATACATTTTTTGGAAGTAGTGCTCCACTCGTTCATTCGCCTCTTCATCGAGCGTAAAGCCGCCTTTCCTCACCATTCCGCGGAATATCTCGGTAAGCTCTTCGGCGGTATAATCACGGAAATTAACTGTCTCATTGAAACGAGAGGTCAAACCTGAGTTGGTACTCAAAAATTCGCCCATCTCTTTGGTATATCCGGCCAATATAACGACAATTTTTCCGCGATTGTCTTCGGCCAACTTCAACATCGTATCGACAGCCTCTTGACCGAATCTGTCATTATCGCCTTGTACCAACGAATATGCCTCATCGATAAAGAGGACTCCACCCATAGCACGGTCGAAAGCAGCTTTTACCTCCTTGGCAGTTTGTCCCACATAATTCGATACCAGATCTTTACGCGATACCTCCACCAGCTGTCCTACGGGGAGCACATCAAGCGAATTGAGAATATCGGCAAAAATACGGGCAATGGTTGTCTTTCCGGTACCGGGATTGCCGAGGAAAAGAAAATGGTCTTTGATTTCGCGCTTGGCACTTTCGCCTTTCCGCTCCATATCCATATCCATTTTATTGACAATCTTCTGCACCGTCTCCCTTATCTCATCAACGCCTACAAACTCATCGAGCTCGGCCATAACCTCCTCAAATGTCTTAGGCCGGAATTCTTTACCGGGAATATCTTCGGGAATAGCAACGGGATTTTTCGACGTACTATCTCGTTCGCTAAGACAGAGCAAGATATTGTATGCTTTCTGCGCCGCCAAATGTCCGTTTCCGAAATTATCGCCGCTATTACGTTTCTCGTACTTGAATACACGATCGAGTTTCTCCTCGGCATCGGGATTGAGCGAGATATGATATTCGTCCGTCAATATCTTCGTACATATTGCGACTACATCTTCGACCGTATAATCTTTCAAATCGAATTGATATTGGAAGCGGTTCCGCACATCGGGATTTGCCGACATAAACTTCTGCAAATCGGGAAGTCCCGACAGTATGACGATAGGTTTACCCATCCACTTGGGCATACTGCTAAACAACTTATCGAGTTTAGAAATAGTATCCGACTTACCCGTCGGCAATAACTTTTGAGCATTCTCTATGCACAAAATACCATCTTTTACTTTCTCAATGTTGGCGTCCCAATTCTTAGGGTCAGAAAAATCCGAATAATCCACCGCGTCGACGATTGTAAGCTCCGGAGATTTTACAATGCCGGAAGAATACAACAATTTATGGATGACCCGCGCCAATTTTGTTTTACCGGTTCCTGTATTACCGGTAATAACGATATTCAAATCCATGCGGAACGAGACCCCGCTGTGGCGGGAGCGTGCTTGCAGCGCCTCGCAGGTATTGATGATTTTGCGTAACTGCGCCTTGATGTCGTCCATCCCAACCAACTCTTTCAGCGGTTCGGCCGATTTGGAAATAACACACGAACCACACCATTTGCAATAGATGGCTTCGTTGCGGTTGGGTTTATTGCATTTAGGACATGTTATAGCCATAATGAAATTTATTTGCTAAATGATATTTTTACCTGTTTTTTAGTCGTATAGTTTTCATACATTCCCTCGAACGACTTCAAGTCGTCGCTCAATATAGCATCGTAACGGCCATCGAGATTACCATTCGACACTACGTCATCGAAGTGTATGAGCATGTTTTCCATATCGACCGTTCCTTCGAGCTGCTCGGAAATCATATTGGAATACTGTACGTTGATAACGGCTTTCAGGTTGTCGCCATCGACCTCTGTAATTTCGAGTGTTGCGGGACGGCCTTCAAACGTACCGGTCCACTCACCTTGCAGCGAAGATTCGGCAGTCACCATATCTTTCAACGGAAGAACATTGCTCAATGCCGGCGTGAAAAGAACAAACACGTATGCCAATCCACATACCAACAGCGTAACAGGTATTGCTCTGATAGCAAACGACTTCATGTTTTTCTTCAAATAATCAACATAATCGAACGATGCATCGGCTATGGACGAATCGAAATAAGAACCGGCTTGGGCTCTGTAAGTGAAATGCAGAGGTTCAAGGCCACTCTCTTCGAAGGTGGGGTTAAACAATAATTTGTTTGCGCTTCGCTTGGTAGGCAATTTGAGATAACAACTTCGCAAAATATAGAATCCCAACAACGCCAACAATGCCACCATAATCCAGCGGGCCACAGGCATTATCAATTCAAGAGCAAAATAGAGGGCATAATAGACGACGACCGCCGCTATCGCTCCTACTATCACGCTACCGAGACAAGAGTCAAAATCGCCCACAAACCACACAACCAAAGAGAACAATATGGTCATTCCTATGATTGCCGGAGCCGAGAATCCGCTCAACGGATTACTGTCGAATGGTAAGCCGAACCAAATCAAGGCTACAATAAATGCTATGATAGGAACAAAACAAAGCACTCCCAACAACAGACGCATCAATAAGAACCACCCGTATGCAGTACGTACTTTCTTTTTATTTTTTTCTACGATAGTGGTAGCCTTTCTGAAATTAGATACATTGACATTCTTTTTATCGAGTTTCTCTATAAATTCGAGATACTTAACAGTGAGCTTCTCGTATGTAAATTTCTGCGAAAGGTCGGCATACGGGTCTTCTTGGAAGAAAGTAGCAATCCACTCTTCAAGATAACGCTTATCGAGTTCTTCTTTTATTTCGCTCGACGGAACTTTTTTCAGTTCATCCAACGACGTAACCAAAATTTTGCTCTTCGGGAAATAATAATATGGTTTGAAGTCGAGGCCTTTGATGGCTTTGAATGCACCATAAATCCAGCTATACGGACCATTCTTGCGACTATTCTCCTTTGACTCCACATCCATACAATAAGAAATCCAGTCTATCTTGTCGTCATATATTTCTTTCGACTTGAAGTAATAATACAGACGGGTGTCCTTGATATCCGTAAGGTTTCTGATGATAGTATCGGGCTCGCCATCGAGTACCAAATAATCGATAAGACAAAGGTTTATAAAGTCGGCAACTTGCGAGTGCGTAAAGTAGTAATCGGACGCAGTCTCGTCCAATTGCAACATATAAGATACTTTCGGATTGAGAGAATACAGAACATACCATGTAAGTGCCATGTTTTTGTTGTCGAGTCCTTTCAATCGACTTCTTATTTTACCGGCGACAGCCGGGTCACGCTGTGCCAACCACACAAAGAACATTTCGCTACGCAAATCGTCCCAGCTGTCTTCTGTCGGTACCGATTCGTAAACAGCTTTCAATATCTCATCGCCGTTGTTACAAGCGACCGTCTTGCCATCTTCCATAGAGATGTAAAATGGCGCTTGCGGATTGAGAGCATAGATAAGTTGCCACAAAGCTCGGCGGCTATCGGCCTTGAACAGTTTGGGATAAGTATCGGAAATGCTTTTCAGACCACTTACATTCAGGTATATATATAAGGGGTCATTGGGATTGGAGAGTACTTTGCTATAATGTGCAAAGTTATCTACCAACGACTGGGCAATCTGTTCGGTACTGTCGAGTTTTTTCCCTTTTACATCGGTATATGGCATGGCCGGATCGAGCATGTAGCAGGCAGCATACAATCCGGCAGTTTTATCCTTGGGATAGAGTGTTTCTACGATGCTCTCTATATTGACCGCCAGCTCGGGACGTTTGGCGTCGTTGAACCATTTTGTTATCTTACCGGTGTAAAGATACTTGATAGCCAGCTCTTGGTCGGCCAACATAAAGGCAGCCAGCTCCTCGGGTGTATGTGCCACTTGCTTTTTCCCGGAATTGAACACAATGTTGAGTTGAGCCTCATCGGACTCGGCCTTTTCATCTTTGAAGATATTTTCACCTTTTGCCCAACGTACGATTTCGGTAAATCCGCAACGTTTATTAGGCATCAACCGGGTAAGAGCTTTTATCAATGACAACGTGTGAGCCGACATATCGGTAGGATACGGCAATGTTTCGTTGAGTTTGTTTTTCAACAATACCGACTCACTACCGGCTATATTGGCCTCTCCCATCCATATACTCAACAACGTAATACCTAACGAATAATAGTCACTCTTTATATCGATGTCGGGACGTTCACCGGGAACGTGCGTATAAAACTCGGGGGCCGCATATATAGGCGTACGCGCTGTATCGACCCTACAAGAACCGTTTTGCGGGCATTTCACAGCAATACCGAAGTCACCCAATACCAAAGAGGTTTGCGAATCGTCGGTAAAGAAAAAGTTACCGGGTTTTATATCGCGGTGCAATATATTGTGCTTGTTCAGAAAATCTATCGAAGAGGCCGCCCGAATGGCAATCTCCCGGAATTTTTCCTCGTTGCCGCGCAAGTTGATTTTATCGAGAGAGCCTCCCGAACAGTAATTCATCAACTCAAAGTCGAGTTGCTCATCGGTGCGCTTGGGATTAGTCCAATATCCATGTGCAATTATATCGACCAGCAAACCGCTACCGGCTACTTTATGTATCATTTCGAGAATCTCATGGTCGGGATGTTGTCCGTAATAGTAGAGCTTCAAAACATATTGCTGTCCCTTGTTCTCTACCAACAAGATACGGGCTTCACCCGACGACGTAGAGAGCACTTTCACCGTCTTGTAGGTAACACCGTTGAGAAGATATTCGGATTCTACATCCTTCGATGACTCTTCCAACTCTTTTATTTCTCGCTTTATCGACGCATCGCTACCGGCAGGGCGCAAGGTCTTATCGGCGACTTGCGACGACAATGTTTTATCGGCCACAGCTTGCGGCTTCAACGTTTTATCTGCGGCCGCATCGGGCTTCAAGGTTTTGTCTATTATATCCGGTTTCAACGTCTTGTCAGCCACTGCCACATCCGGCTTCAACGTCTTATCTGCGGCCACATCGGGCTTCAAGGTCTTATCGATATTATCAGGGTTTTGTGTATTATTACTCATCTTGTTGATTTATATGTCGTTAGTTACTCGTCTTGATATTGATATGTCTTCTCCACCACGGTAATATCTCTATACGTCCATGTTCCGCCCAACTCAGGTTCTGCACACTCAGAAGGTTGGTTATGATAACAACCACACAGGTTACATACCCAATATTCGGGGACTCGCTCTTTGCGAGTAGTCAGCACCGGCAACTTCCTTGCCGAATAATAGTTGCGCTGTTCTTGCGGTGTAGATCCGGGGTCGGGAATAAGTTCGCTCATGGCTTTTTGCATCTCGGCCACCTTCGATTTGTATATGGCGATGGTCTCTTCGAGTGAAACAGAGTTTACCGACAGTTGCTTTCGCTCTTTCTGCTGCTGCTTGGGTTTTTCTTGTTTCTGCTCGGGCGCGTCAGGTATATTTCTCACCATATTAATCAGGTCTCTATATTGGTCGAGCATAGCCCTGTCTTCTTCGCTCAATTGCGGCAGTTCGGGTGCTGTTTCCGACGAGCCTTGCTCTTGTGCCTCCATAATCTGGTCTTCCAATGCAGCAAGCTCTTTGGCCAAAGTCAACATACGTTGGAACTTGGGGTCTTTGAGTGCTTTCTCTACCTCGCGCTGCGCCATATCATTCAGCGGCTCATTACAATTCCGACAGAAACTGCGGAAATTCAGGGTATGGCATTTCGGGCATTCTATACCGCCTCGCGGATTACCGCACTCGGTACAGAAAGTATCCTGTTCATCCAAATGCGCTCCGCAAAACGAACAGGCATCGCCATGCAACGGATGGCCGCATGAAGGACATATCTCCCAATTGGGTTGTACAGTAATTCCGCAAGAAGGGCACTCTCCTCCCGACAAGCAGAAGCCACATTCTACACAAAAGGTATCATTTATATCGCACATGTGCCCGCAGTTGGGGCATTTCTTCCCATACTGAACGTCCGAAGCGACCTCGCTCTTTTGTTTCTCTTGGGACTTCTGTTGCTCTTGATATTTATATTGGTCCATATTATAGAGTAATTAATTATATCGAAACGTTACAAAAAATTTTCAGGAATAAGGGTCGCATGCACCATCGTCGAAGTAATAATCTTCCAACCATTCCTCGGCCTCCTCATTTCCTTTGTCGGCAGCACAGTGCATCCACTCGGCAATCAGTTCGAGTGCTTCCCAATTTTCTTCTTGTATATACAAAGCAAGAGCCAAAGCTGCTTTCCCTCCGGGGTCGTTACTTTGGGCGGCTTCATACATATCATCGGGTACTTCTATCTCGTAGGTTGTATGTTCATCGTATGAATATGACAGTAACATAACATGTTTCTATTTTATAGGTTCGCACTCAGGCTTCGGAGACATACAATATCACATTACAAATACTCTGGATAAAATGATTTTTATATCGTCATTATATCGTCTGTATCGACTCTCTCTCCGCAGCCTTTGGCAGGAACTCGCACGGTGTTTTCGTCTGTCTCGGCCGGAATGGTCCGCATATAGTAACGACAACAGGCAGCGTCGGCAGGAACCATAGCTTTCTCCATATTGTCATCGACAAGCGACACTTTTACATAAGCATCGGGGAACAAATAGCGATAATATTCACCCGTTCCGAGCAAGAAATTACGGATATCGCCATTCATTAGTTCTATTTGCCCTGAGATACCCGCCGAATTCCGGCTCATACACACTATACGTTTGAGCACAGCATCGGTATATTCGTCCCCTACTTCATAGGGAATGTAATTTTCGGACATACCATCCAAAGGGAATGTCAGCAACTCGACAGGCTCAAAAGCATCTATGGCAACACGCTTGTATGACGCCACGACCAACTTTCTTTTATCGCTTCCCAATGGCAATGCAGGCTCTTTTTCGGCCATAAGCTGTATTACTATACTTCCCGATGTATAACCTGCAATACCGTATTCTTTTGACCAAAAGCCCTTTTTTCGCGTAGCGGTAAAATCGCCCATTTGATACCTTCCGGAAATGGAATATTTATCAACATGGTCAATATTGATATTCCCCCAACTATCATAAAACGAATCGAAAAACGAAATCAGGTTTGAGCCTTCTCGCACATTTTCTTTCGGGATTAACTTAGATCCGGAATAGGTTCTATTCGTCATAGTAAAATCATGTATAGTATGGCAGAGCTCCACTTCTATATGTGTCCACGGAAGTAAGAGAGTAGAATCTGCCGGTTTGCGAAGCGATACTATCTCAGAAGGGATCCATACTTCGGGCATATATTCACAATACTCCTTTCCCAACGTTTGGGTATTCAATTCTGCAGGAGAATGCCACATGATGCCATATTGTTCGAAAAGCACATTTTGCTTGGTCGCCCAATACTCTTCGGGTGCAGGATTGAACTTTATACCGACCTCTAATTCTTTTCTGAAATAGAAATAGTCGCAATAACATTGCGCTATTTTCTTTTCGAGTTCTTCTTTATCTATTGCTTTATAGAGCGTATCCAACTCTATCGCATCGTGGATTATAGCATACGTTTTCATAAAGTTCATAGTTTTATTGGGTATGAGTACAAACTTGCAGCATATTGCTCAATCGGTCGCACTGTTCGTCGTTACCCATCGAGCGATACCGTTTTATCATCAATTCATACAATCCTCTGAGTTTCGCCATTGCCGATTCATCGGGCAATAGTTCCTTATAGATACTCTCGGCCTGCCAATAGCGGTCCAAGGCTTTGTTTATATGGGGTACAGACCAATAATATTCGGCAAATTCGACCGTAATATCAGCCATAACCTCATATATCTTTTTATTGTCGGGTGTCTTGTCGGCAAGAGCTTTATATTCGATAAGAGCCTCTTTGTAGGTATCTTCTGCCAAGATTTTACGCGCGAACGTATTGTATGTATGAGCCAGCATATAAGTTGCCACTGCCAAGCCGTTGGTTCTGGCTTCGGGCATCTCACGGCTTATGACGCGCTCGTTTTCCACGGCCTGCTCCATATATACCATGGCTTCCCGCGGGTTGCCGGCACGCAGGTGGGCATAGCCCAAGTAAAACAGGCCGTTCGTATATCGCGGGAAATACTTCGCACGATTTTCCTCGGCTTGTCTCTGCCGTATCTTTATCAGCTCCTCTTGTAGGTCTATCTCTTCCTGCACAAGGGATTCGTCATACATCAATATCTGTGCATACTCAGCCAGGAAATCGGCATAATCAATCTCCGGGGCGTGTTTTTTCAAGGTTGCATGTAATGTGCGACAAAGCGCAATTGCCTCGTTACGCTCTTCAATCGGTGTATCCGCGCAGATAGAACGTATTTTGTCTTGTGCATCGCTCCATGCCTTCATGGCCTTTTCCAAAGATATGTTTTCCATAAACCAAAAAATAACTGAGCACAACACTATCGGCAATAAAATGACAAAACATTTATAATAGTGGTCACAGAGGAATTGATTTCTAACTGTTTTTACTATGCTATGACATGCCATGATTATTACATTGCAATATTCGTGAATAAAAACAATAAAAACAAATTTTTCGTACACTATATTTATTAGCACTTATAAATATATGATTATTTAACACACTAAATCATAACAAAACGGATAAAATGGCCTAATTTTGCAAAGCCAAGATAGCAAAATAGGAAACAACACATAACTATGACACAAAAAACATTTAAAGAAATCAACGAAAGTTATAGCATTAAAGAGGCCATAACAGAAGCAAAACGTTGCTTGAACTGCAAGAATCCATCATGCCGCAAAGGCTGTCCCATAGAGAATGACATACCGGGATTCATACACCAACTGTCTATGGGAAACATGGGTGCTGCCATGAGCATCATCAACGAAAAAAGCAACTTGCCAGCCATTTGCGGTCGCGTTTGCCCTCACGAAAACCAATGCCAAGGACACTGTATCTTGTATGCCAAAGGGAAAGGCATACAAATAGGCAAATTGGAACGATTTGTAGCTGATTTCGATACCGATATGGAGCTGCTCAGAGAGAGGGTACCCCAAAAAACACGTGGCAAGGTAGCGGTAATAGGTTCAGGTCCTGCCGGACTGACCGTTGCCGGCGATTTGGCGCGACAGGGTTTCGGCGTGACGATATTCGACAGCCAAGAGGAGGCCGGCGGCGTGTTGATGTATGGCATCCCCGAATACCGTTTGCCCAAAGCGGTAGTACGCAAAGAGATAGAAAAAATAGAGGCTTTGGGCGTGACGTTCGTCCTCAAATGTGTTGTAGGCCGCGACATCACGGTCGACCAAATGTTCGAAATGGGATACGACGCCATTTTTATTGGCACAGGAACCTCGCTGCCTAACGACCTGAATGTACCCGGCGCCAAGCTGCATGGTATCGTACAATCGTCATACTTGCTGCACATGGTGAGCATCTACAACCAAAATATAGTAGACCGTTCGCACGTTCCCATGAAGATAGGCGAAAATGTAGGTATCATAGGCTGCGGCAATGTAGCCATGGATGCCGCACGCACCGCTTTGCGTATGGGGGCTGCAAGCGTCTCGGTAATATACCACCGCACCGAAGCCGAGATGTCGGCCACACCCACCGAATATCAGGAGGCCGTAAACGAAGGCATCAAATTCTTGTGGGAAACATCGACCAAGGAGTTTATCGGCAACGACGATGGCAAAGTAACAGGCATCCGTGCCGACACGCCCGAAGGCGAAAAAGAGATTCCTTTCGACCGTATTTTCCTTGCCATCGGGTCGCGACCTGCCAATCGTATCGTATCGACCACCACGGGTATCGACGTCGACAAATACGGATATGTAATCATCAAGGAGCGTCCCTATGGCATGACGACCCGCAAAGGCGTATTTGCCGGAGGCGACGTAGTACACCATCCGCAAACGGTGGTGCTTGCCATGAAAGCCGCCAAACAGGTAGCAGCCGGTATCGCTCAATATGTAGACGCCGTAAAGCTGCTTGAAAGCTAAGTCTCCCCCAGCTCATCAATACCATCAAACATACAGACACTTCGAGCCCCTTGCCTATTGTAATCGTCAACAAGGCAAGGGGCTCGTTATATCGATAAACACCAAAATACTAAATCGAGTCGGAGAACAAACTATTCTTCGAGAAAAAGCAGTGAATACGCATCAGAACTGCACAGCCAGTCGCAAGTTAATCTGTCGGCGGGTCAGATAATTGGGTACGGCATACTGCACATTGTTTACATCGGTAACCCATGTATAGGAGTTGACATTGGCAAAATCGAAGATATTGAACACATCAAGACCGATTGTCGCCCCTTTGACATGACGCCAAATGCCATACTTCGACCATTGCTCATTGCCGCCGATAAGGATATAAGAGAGACCCACGTCGACACGCCGATATGCGGGAGCCCTATAATATCCCGCCGTACGCCCCTCCATGGGCGAACCGAATGTAAGGCCGTCGGCCCAAATTGCCTTCAAACTAATCTTGAACATAGGCAGCTTGGGCACATAATCTTGGAAGAAAAGCCCGAGGCTGTACCGCTGGTCGGTAGGCAAAGGCACTTTTACACCATCGATAACCTCTTGCGTTTTCATAAGCGATACGCTAAGCCACGAATCGGTACCCGGAACGAACTCGCCATATAGCTTGAAGTCGATTCCCGCCGCGTATCCGCTTGCCTCATTTACACCGCTATACCAAAGTTTCACGTTGTTTGCCTCATAGGGTATAAGGTCGTTGAGCTTCTTGTAATACATTTCAAGGGAGACCTTAAAGGGGCGGTCCAATGCCCTGAACGTGTAATCGCCACCCGCAACAACCTGTATGGATTGCTGCGAACGTATCTGGTCGTTGAGATGGACATAAAAATTATTGCGGCCGTCGCCTATGGTATCCCGGAACTCCTTATAGAAGGGCGCCTGGTAGTAGACACCTCCTGCCAGCCTGAAAGTAAAACGGTCGTTGCGCTCGGGGATATATGTCACCGACGCCCGGGGGCTGACGATACACTCGTTGTTAAAGTCCCAATAGGAGGCTCTCACACCGGCATTGAAATAGAAACGGCCTATGGATGTGCGCAACCGGTAAGTATCTTGCAAGAAAGCCGACAGACGGTTGGTTGAGAGTTCGTTTTGCGACACGATATTATAAATCATCTGTATGTCGTCGCCTACATGCGGCAGTGTATAACCGGCCGAGTCGCGCATTTCCCACTCCCGCAAGTAATCATATATCTGCTCTTTGTTGTATGTAACGCCCCAGCGTATATCGTTGGCCCCTACCCGATGCGAACCTTTGAGGGCAACCGACATAACGGTTGCGATGAGTCGGTTACGGGCATGTTCGTGATAGGTACCTACACCCAAATCTCCCTTGGGGGTTTCCTCTTCGGCCGGCGTACCGCCCGCGCCGTCCCCGGCCAACTCGTCGAGCCAATATTGCCCCGAGATGTCATACGACACATACTCGTTGGAACGGAATGCCGATAACTGCAACGACAGCTGGTCATTTTTAGTCGGGTTGAATGCCAATGACAACGAGCCGAAATAGGTCTCGAAGATATCCTTCTCCTGACCATCGAAATAGACCTTAAAACTTTTCGTATCGTATGCCGTACCGAAAGAGGTGGTTTGCTCGGTAGGCGTAAAACGGTAGTTATTGATAGCGATGTTACCCAAGAACGCAACCTCCCACTGGGGATTGAACTGATAGGTCATATACGTTTGATAGTCGAAATACGAGGGGTCGTACTCTCCTTTCACATCGAGCGAACTCAACAATGTCGAGTTGGTATGATACCTTATACCGTGCAGCTGGGTAAATTTCCCGGTACTGTGCCCCACCGATGCCGTTGCTCCGAGGAAACTGCCCGACAACGAAACTTCGAGCGCCTCGGGACGCTTGTAGCGAATATCGAGCACCGATGACATTTTATCGCCATACTCGGCCGAGAATCCGCCCGACGAGAAGCCTATCGACGCTACCAGGTCGGGGTTGATTACGCTCATGCCCTCTTGTTGGCCCGAACGCACCAGCAATGGCCTGTATATCTCCACGCCATTGATATACACTATGTTTTCATCGAAGTTTCCGCCACGCACCGAGTATTGCGAACTCAGCTCGTTACTCGAATTTACACCGGCAAAAGTCGCCAGCATCGACTCTATACTGCCGCCCGAAGCATCGGGCACCAGCCGAAAATCCTTGGGGTCGATGGTTTGCATTGTCCCCTGCTGTCGGCGGAACTCGGTAACAACGACATCCTGCAAACTAAATGTTTTCTTCTGCAACTGTACTTCGAGCCGTACTTCGCCCGACGGGTTCCGTAAAATCCGCTCCTCTTCCCTGTATCCCAAACAAGAGTAGATGACTTTCACCGTATCGGCCGAAGCCACTTTCAACTCATATTTTCCTTCCAGATTGGTCGAAGTACCTGTCGTAGTGCCTGCAATGCGCACTATGGCCAGCTCCACCGGCTGATTGTCGGCATCGATAACCCGACCGCTGATCTTTACAATATTTTGCGCCGTCATGGGCATAATCCCGCACAACAGCAGCATACAAAGCAGTATGTTATATTTTATAGGCATGAAATCCATGTGACAACTGTGAAGAATCGACTTCTCACTATACAATAACGGCAAATTTCGATTTTGCGTATAATTAAGCCCGAAAATTCATTTCGGGGCAACAAAAATAGTCGTATATTTGCATATATCTTACAGGAATCATTATGAAAAATTTTCACGAACTGTTGCTTACGCGGCATAGTATCCGCAAATATACCGATGAGCCCATCAACGCCGACGATGTACAAACCATTCTCGAAGCCGGATTGATGGCTCCGACATCGAAGCGCTCTACGGCATGGAATTTCATTGTCGTAGAAGACAAGGAGGTGTTGCGACAACTCTCTGAATGCCGCGATGCCGGAGCGACACCCATTGCCGGGTCGGCACTCACGATTGTAGTTACGGTAGACATGACCCGCAGCGAGGCTTGGGTCGAAGACGGAGCCATAGCAGCTACCTTGATGCAGTTGCAAGCACACGACCTGGGGCTGGGCAGTTGCTGGATACAGCTGCGCAACAGATTTGTCGGCAGTGAGGCTACCGAAGATTACGTTCGCGAGCTGCTCTCCATCCCCGAAGAGATGGGTATTTTGTGCGCCATATCGATAGGACACAAAAACGAGGAGCGCAAGCCGTTTGACGAAAACAAAATGATGTGGGAAAAAGTACACATCGCACAGTGGTAAGTGGTAAAATGAGTGTCACCCACCCTACACCGGCACAAGAGCGCATCGTAATCATAGGAGCGGGCAATATGGCAACACAACTTGCCATAGCCCTCGCTCATGCCCGATGCGAAATCGTGCAAATATATAACCGCTCGCTCGCTGCGGCGATTGCGCTGCAACAACGGCTGCACCAAGATGTTGCCGTAACCGACAAGATATCGGAGATATGCAACGACGCAACGCTCTATCTCTTCTCGGTAAGCGACAATGCCCTGCCCTCCATCATAGCCGACATGCCCTGCAACGACGCTTTATGGGTACACACCGCCGGCAGCATGGAGGCCGGAATATTCAGAGACAAGACACCGCACTACGGAGTATTATACCCCATGCAGACCGTACACAAAGAGCGGGAAACCGATTGGTGCGGAGTACCTATCTTCATAGAGGCTTCGGATGAGCCCGATTGCACGAGAATAGAGGCTCTGGCCACACGCATATCGGGGCATGTGATACGATGCGACTCGGCACAACGCAAAGCCGTGCATCTTGCCGCCGTATTTGCCTGCAACTTCTCAAACCACATGTATGCGATTGCAGCGCACCTGCTCGAAGCACAAGGGCTGAGTTTCGACGTCATGAAACTGCTCATTCGCGAGACAGAGAGGAAGGCCGAGCAGATGGCACCGATTGAAGCCCAGACAGGTCCGGCCATACGCCACGACAAGAATGTCATGAGCAAACATCTTGCCTTGCTCGAAGGCACGCCCGAGGCCGAGTTATATAAACTGATAAGCCTCGACATAGAACGATACGGGCAAAACAAAAATTCTTGCAAAAACAACTCAAACAACCCATTATGAGCCGTGTAGATTATGATTTATCTCTTATAAAGGCGTTTGCGTTCGATATAGACGGTGTATTGTCACCATCGACAATACCGCTGTTCCCCGGACACGGCCCCACACGCATGGTCAACGTAAAAGACGGTTATGCACTGCAACTCGCCGTCAAAACAGGATACCCCATAGCCATTATCACGGGTGCCCGCGGTGAGTCTATCGAGCAACGATATGCCGCCCTCGGCATCAAGCACATATATATGGGAGCCAATATCAAGATAGAGGTATTGCACCAATGGCTCGACGAAGTGAAAATAAAAGCCGACGAAGTGCTGTATATGGGCGACGACATACCCGACTACGAGGCCATGCGCACCGTAGGCCTACCCTGCTGCCCCTCTGACGCCGCACCCGAGATATGTGCCATAGCCAAATACATCTCGCCCATACAGGGAGGCTATGGTTGTGCACGCGATGTCATAGAACAGATATTGAAAGCCCAAAACAACTGGATGCAAGACAAGAAAGCGTTCGGATGGTAAACGATATTTCCCCCAACACACCCGCCCCATGCTCGACAATATTTCTCACTACCACATATTGCTTGCCAGCAATTCCCCCCGTCGCCGCGAACTGCTCTCGGGCATCGGGATAGATTATGACGTTACAAGCCTGCCCTCGGTAGACGAATCATACCCCGCGCAACTCTCTGGCGAGGAGATACCCATGTATATAGCCAAAGAAAAAGCCGATGCCTATCGCAGCCTCATGGACGACGACACTTTGCTCATCACAGCCGACACGATTGTTTGGCTCGACGGCAAAGTATATGGCAAGCCCGCCACCCCCGACCACGCACGGGCCATGCTGCATGAACTGTCGGGACGCACACACACCGTAATTACCGGTGTGGCCATAACGACGACACAGATGCAACGTGTATTTGCCACATCGTCGCACGTCACCTTTGCCCGTCTCACGGACGAGGAGATAGACTATTATGTAACCCGCTACAACCCCTTAGACAAAGCCGGCGCATACGGCATACAAGAATGGATAGGCTACATAGGAGTAACCGGTATAGAAGGCAGCTATTACAATGTGATGGGACTGCCCATACAGCGTCTCTATCAGGAGTTAAAGAAGATATAAATGCAACATAACAAGAGAGATATGGCAAACAAACAATATTTATTCATATTATTTATTTTTCTATTTTTAAGTATGAGTTGTGAATCGAAAAAGGCTGCCGATACGGCAGTAAACGACAACGTATGCGTCGATATAGAAACCTCTATGGGACATATAAAGGTAATGTTGTATAACGAGACACCTGCCCACCGCGACAATTTTGTAAAATTGGCCCAAGAAGGCTATTATAACGGTACGCTGTTTCACCGGGTTATCAACAAATTTATGATACAGGCCGGCGACGGCGACTCACGCAATGCCAAGCCGGGGCAAAGGCTGGGTATGGGCGACCCGGGATATACCATTCCGGCCGAGTTTGTATATCCGAAATATTTTCATAAGAAGGGGGCCCTTGCAGCAGCCAGACAAGGAGACAACGTAAACCCGAAGAAGGCATCATCCGGCTCGCAGTTCTACATCGTTACAGGCGAAGTCATCCCGGCCGGGCAAATAGGCCAGGTAGAACGTCAATTGCAAATGCAACAAGAGCAAAACGTATTCAATCAACTGGTAGAGGCTCACCGTGATGAAATATTGGCTATGCGTCGCGCACGCGACACCCAAGGCTTGCAAGCCCTGCAAGAACAGCTCATCGCCGAGATGAACGCACAAATAGCCCGCGAGGGGAAAGCCACCCTTACCGAAGAGCAGAGACAGGCTTACACCACCATAGGAGGTGCTCCTCACTTGGACGGCGCATACACTGTATTCGGCGAAGTGATAGAAGGCATGGACATCGTAGAGAAAATAGAGAAAGTTGCAACCGACTCGGCCGACCGCCCGAAAGAGGATGTAAAGATAATCTCTATGAAGATTTTGTAACAGGATTGCAGAAGCATGATAAAGGTAGAAAAATACCTGCTCTCTAACGGTTTGCGGGTGTTGCATCACTATGATGGCAATACCCGCATGGCTGCCGTCAACATACTATACGACGTAGGCTCGAAAGACGAGTCACCGCACCGCACGGGATTTGCACATCTATTCGAGCACCTGATGTTTGGCGGCTCGGTAAATATTCCCGACTTCGACACCCCACTGCAAAGAGCCGGCGGCGACAATAACGCGTGGACCAGCAACGACATCACCAACTACTACACCATAGTGCCCACCCACAATGCCGAAACCGCATTCTGGATAGAGTCTGACCGTATGCTTGGGTTGGCGTTCTCGGAGCAAAACCTGGCCGTGCAAAAGCATGTGGTAATAGAGGAATTCAAGCAACGCACGCTCAACCAGCCATACGGCGATGTGTATCAATTATTGAGACCGCTCGTATATACGACCCATCCCTACCGATGGCCAGTCATAGGCAAGGATATAAAAGAGATAGAAGAGGCAAGCCTCGATGAAGTAAAAGAGTTTTACTATACACATTACGCCCCCAATAACGCCATAGTGTGCATATCGGGCAGCTTAGGAGCCCGGGAAGCGCTCGCGCTATGCGAAAAGTGGTTTGCACCCATAGCCGCCCGCAAAATAACACCGCGAAATATACCCCCGGAGCCACAGCAAAACACGCCCCGCACCTTGCACGTAGAACGCAATGTGCCGTTAGACGCCATTATAAAGGCATATCATATGTGCGGCAGGAAAGACAAAGACTACCAAGCATACGATATCCTCTCCGACATTTTAGGAACAGGTGCATCATCGCGGCTATACAAAGAACTGGTACAGAACAAACGCCTCTTCAACAGTATCGACGCCTCTATAAGCGGCGATATCGAGACAGGGATGCTTATCATCAACGGCAAGCTCAACAAAGGCATCTCTTTTGAGGAGGGCGAAAGTGCCATCGCCGAAGAATTAGAGAGACTGCACCATGAAACCGTCGGCGAAAGAGAGCTGACCAAAGCCGTAAACTGTTTTGAAACCGAATATCTGGTATCGAACATGAACTATGCCGACAAAGCAGCCAACCTGGCCTATTACGAATTGCTTGGGAATGCCGATGACATAAACAAAGAGATAGACAAATACCGAAATCTCACCGGCGATTGGTTGCGGCAGTGCGCCTGCAAGACGCTTATACCATCAAATTGTTCTACAATATATTATCAGGCCAAATCATAACCATCTGCGCACAATATTACACGCAACAATCTACAAATCAGTATATTGTATTTTGTTGTGATAATGTTGTATAAAAATCAAGTGCATTTTTTATGATTTGCCAAAATATTTTTATTACTTTGTCATGTCCAAACAAATGGATTGAAAACAAAAGCAAAAACATATAAAGATGGAAAACACCCATTTAGATCCCGTCATCCCAAGTGATGCCAACAATCTTCAACCCGAAGAAGAACAAAGGAGTGCCGAAACACCTGCTACTGCCGAAGCTGCTCCCATGAGCCGTGAAGAGATTATCGCACGGATAGGAGAACTTGTAAACGGTCCGATAGAAGAAATCAAGGACGAAGTAGACACTCTCAAACAAAACTATTACAAAACCAAGCGAACAGAAACCGAAGAGGCATACAAAACATATATCGAGAGCGGACAACCCGAGTCGGGGTTTGTCATGCCGTTCGACCCATACGAGGAGCAACTGAAAGAGCTCTTGGCAACCTACAAGGAACGCAAAGCGCTCTATCTGCAACAGTTGGACAAAGTGCGGGAAGAGAATTTAGCCCGCAAGAATGCCTTGCTCGATGAACTGAAAGCCATCATAGATAACCCCGACGAGGTGGGGAAACAATACCAGCGAGTACAACAAATACAGCAAGACTTCAAGGCCATCACCGATGTCCCCGCCCCCGCCGTTGCCGAATTGTGGAAGAAATACCAACTCTATACCGAGCAGTTCTACGAC